>CALDTD010000241.1 GCA_937924345.1 uncultured Flavobacteriales bacterium
GCTGCGTTTAAAGTTGGTGTTTCTAAATTTTGATCATCGCTCCCTACTCCATTCCCAACTAAAACCCACTGTGTACCATCCCAATAGTAAAAAACTAATAAATCTTTGTCATACACTAACATACCGTTGTCGGCAACTCCCAAAGCTCCTCCTAATGTTGTTCTTGCGGCAGTTGTCAATCGCGTGATAAGTACTCCTTTGTCGTCTGAGGAAACGTCTAACATTGCATTTGAATTGGGATTAGCACCAGTACTATTTATACCAACACCTCCTTGTCCAAATAAAAACGACGATGCTAAAAAAACACTTCCTATTAATAATGATTTTTTCATAAAAAACTTATTTAATCAATTCTATTGAATAGTAGATAGAATAATTTACAAAATATAAACGAAAGATAATAAATAGAATTGGTTTTAACCTTTATATTTTATTTACTTTTACAGATAATAAAATCTTATTGCTTTGAAGAAAAAGTTAAAAATCGGTATTGTTTTATATCCAACTTTTGGAGGAAGCGGTGTTGTAGCAACAGAATTAGGAAAAGAATTAGCCAGCGAAGGACACGAAATTCATTTTATAACCTACAGTAAACCTGTAAGGCTAAGTGAGCTAAGAGAGAATATTTACTTTCATCAAGTTTCTATTTCCAATTATCCTCTTTTTGATTACACACCATACGAGCAAGTATTAACTAGCAAGCTGGTTGATGTCGTAAAATATGAAAAATTAGATCTTCTTCACGTTCACTATGCTATTCCACATGCTTCTGCTGCATATATGGCACAACAGATTTTAAAATCTCAAAACATTAACATTCCTTTTATTACTACCCTACATGGAACGGACATTACACTTGTCGGAAAAGATCCTTCTTTCGAGCCTGTAATTACGTTTGCTATAAATAATTCTAATGCAGTTACTACCGTTTCAGAAAGCTTAAAACAAGACACGTTAAATCATTTTGATATTACAAATGAAATTAAAGTCATTCCTAATTTTATCTGTACAAAACATTATCAATTAGATAACAATGAAGTTTATAAGAGCAGATACGCAACCAACGGAGAGTTTATAATTACACATATTTCGAACTTTAGAAAAGTCAAACGTGTTGGTGATGTTGTAAAAGTATTTAGAGAAATAAGAAAACAAATCCCTTGCAGGTTGTTGTTTGTTGGTGATGGTCCAGAACGAATTAACGTAGAAAGAGAAGTTCGATCTTCTTGCGAAAGAGAAGATGTTTTATTTTTAGGACATTTAGACTCTACAAGAGAAGTGTTAAATATTTCAGACTTATTTTTACTACCATCAGAAACAGAAAGTTTTGGTCTAGCAGCATTAGAAGCAATGGCTAGTAGTGTTCCTGTAATTACTACTAATGCTGGAGGACTTCCAGAGGTAGTAGACCACAATAAAAATGGTTTTTTATCGGAGGTTGGTGATGTAAATGATATGGCTAAAAATGCAATCGCCTTATTGAGTAATAAAGAAAGATTATCGACCTTTAAATCAGCTGCACGTGCAAAATCTTTAAAATTTGACATGCATAAAATCTTACCAATATACGAACAGCTTTACCGTGATGTATTGTAAATATTATCTATAAAACTGTTTAATTACCTAAGAAATTCAGTACATGTCCTCTATTCTAATTAAAAATGTAACGATAGTTAATCCGGGAACAGATTTAAATGGATTAAAAAAAGATATTTTTATTCTTAAAGGAGTAATTAAAGAAATTGGAGATAATATAAATTTGGATGCTGACCAAGTTATTTCTGAAGAAAGCCTTCATGTTTCTATTGGCCTTTTCGATTTAAGAACTCATATCGGTGATCCAGGAATAGAAACCAAAGAAGATATAATTTCTGGTACAAATGCTGCCGCAAAAGGAGGTTTTACAGGAATCGCTGTTATGCCTAATACTTCACCGGCAATAGACAATAGAAGTACTATCGAATATATTATCAATAAATCAAAAGACCTACTTATTGATGTTTATCCAATGGGAAGTATTTCTAAAAATTTAGAAGGAAAAGAACTCGCAGAACTTTACGACATGAAAAATGCTGGAGCTGTAGCTTTTTTTGATGACAAACAAGCCATACAAAACCCAAGTCTACTCTCCAAAGCCTTACTTTACACAAAAGGTTTTAATGGGCTTATTCTTTCCTATGCAAATGATACAAATATTAATGAAAATGGACAGATAAACGAAGGAATTACCTCAACTATGTTAGGTCTTAAGAGCATCCCTCATTTGGCCGAGGAAATACAGGTAAGTCGAGATATTTTTCTATCCGAATATAACAATACTTCGCTTCATTTTGCTAGTATATCTTCAGCTAAAAGTGTGCAATTAATTAAATCTGCTCAACAAAATAATAAAATAACTGCCGACATTGCTGCTCATCAACTTTTCTTTACTGATCAATCGTTAAAAGATTTCGAGAGTAATTTTAAAGTTTTACCACCTTTTCGTTTACAAAAAGATATTGATGCATTAATTGAAGGACTGAAAGACAATACGATTTCTATAATTTGTTCCGACCACACTCCTGTTGAAATTGAAGATAAGAATAGAGAATTTAACTTAGCTAAATTTGGAATTATAAATTTACAAACAGCTTTTCCTAGCTTACTTACAAAGTTAGTTCCCTTAACAAACTTGGAATTAGTAATTGATAAAATGGCTATTCAACCCAGAAAATTACTAAACTTAACTATTCCAAAAATCGAAGAGAATGAACAAGCAAATCTTACACTTTTTATTCCTAATAAAAAATGGAAATTTACAAAAGAAATGATTGTTTCTAAAAGTAAAAACTCACCATTTATAGACATTGAGTTTACTGGAAAAGTAATTGGTGTGATAAATAATAATCAACTTAAGTTAAACAATTAAAATATTAGCTTTTATATTTATTCTCGTATCATATTTAAAGTACCATTAATACATTTGAAATTAGTAAATCAGTCATTAAAATTAAAAAACTACTAAATATTATCAATCTAATGATTAATTGGAACTCTATTCAGCAATAAACTAAGACCTTTAAGCTAAAAATGATTTCTACACAAGAAGTTTAATCCAAATAACTTTATTACTTTTACATCCTAATCTTTTAAAGATGCCAAACGTACAATTGCACGACAAGTCATTCAGACCTTTTATTAATAAAGGTCAAATAAATGAAGCTATATTAAAATTAGCGGGAAAACTACAGAATGATTATGAAGGGAAAAAACCACTTTTTCTTGGAATCTTAAATGGATCTTTTCTATTTGTTGCAGACTTAATTAGAGAATTTGAAGGAGAATGTGAAGTTTCTTTTTTAAGAATGGCCTCTTACGAAGGAACAGAAACTACTGGAAAAGTTAATCAAGTAATGGGGCTAAAAGAATCCTTAAAAGATCGCCATGTTATAATTTTAGAAGACATTATAGATACAGGAAATACAATTGAAGTTCTTATTGAAACACTTAAAAAAGAAAATCCAAAAAGTTTAAAAGTTGCAACTTTACTTTTTAAACCAAATGCATATAAAAAACTGTACCCAATAGATTACGTAGCTATATCGGTTGGAAACGAGTTTCTAGTGGGCTATGGTTTAGATTATGATGGATTAGGTAGAAATTTAAAAGACATTTATATAATTAATGAATAAAGGATAAAAAATCCTATTAAAACAACAACTATGTTAAACATCGTATTATTTGGCCCTCCAGGTGCTGGAAAAGGAACACAAGCTGCTAGATTAGTAGAAAAATATAACTTAGTTCATTTATCTACTGGAGATATATTTAGAGCAAATATCAAAGGGGAGACCGAATTAGGAAAGTTAGCCAAACAATACATTGATAAAGGTGAGTTGGTTCCTGATGAAGTTACTATTGGAATGCTAGAAAGTGAAGTGGAAAAAACAGATCATGCAAAAGGATTTATTTTTGATGGTTTTCCTAGAACAACTTTCCAAGCAGAAGCGTTAGACAAGTTTTTAGATGACAAAAGAACTGAAATCACTATTATGGTTGCACTAGACGTAGACGATGATGAATTAGTAAAGCGTATTTTACTAAGAGCTAAAGATAGTGGTAGAGCTGATGATGCTGACGAAAGCATTATTAGAAATAGAATTGAAGTTTACAACAGACACACTGCAGTTGTAGCTGATTATTATGCAGAAAAAAATAAGTTTAAGAAAATTGACGGTTTAGGTTCTATTAACGAAATTTCTGAACGATTATACAACGCTATCGGAGCATAAAAGGAAATGGCAAGTACTAACTTTGTTGATTACGTAAAAATTTGTTGTCGTTCCGGTAAAGGTGGTCCAGGCTCAAAACACTTTCATAGAGATCGTTTAACTTCTAAAGGCGGTCCAGATGGTGGAGACGGCGGTCGTGGTGGTCATGTTATTCTGCGTGGAACAACCAATGAATGGACTTTACTTCACCTAAAATATAGAAAACATGTTATTGCACAACATGGAGAAGGCGGTAGTAAAAGTCAAAGCTCTGGTAAAGAAGGAGCTGATGAATATTTAGACGTTCCTTTAGGAACAGTAGCTAAAGATGCTGAAACTGGTGAAGTAATTTGCGAAATAACCGAAGATGGGCAAGAGTTTATTTTAGTTAAGGGCGGACTTGGAGGACGAGGAAACTCTCATTTTAAATCTCCAACGAATCAAAACCCTCAATATGCTCAACCTGGACAAGACGGAACAGAAGAATGGAAAATACTAGAACTTAAAGTTCTTGCAGATGTTGGTCTAGTTGGTTTTCCTAATGCAGGTAAATCTACGCTATTGTCTGTTGTTACGGCTGCTAAACCAGAGATTGCTAATTACCCGTTTACAACACTTGTTCCAAATTTAGGAATTATAAACTACAGAGATCATAAGTCTTTTGTAATGGCCGATATACCTGGAATAATTGAAGGCGCTCACAAAGGTAAAGGAATTGGTCACCGCTTTCTAAGACATATAGAGCGTAATGCTTTGCTTTTATTTATGATTCCAATAGATTCGGACAACATAATTAAAGAATATGAAATACTTTTAAATGAACTTAAAGCGTTTAACACTGAACTTTTAGATAAAGGTCGAGTTTTAGCTATTACTAAAAGTGATATGTTAGATGATGAGCTGATTGAGGAAGTAAAGAGGGAGCTCCCAAAAGGAATTGAAACTGTCTTTATATCTTCTGTTGCTGGAAAGGGAATTACAGAGTTAAAAGATATTTTGTGGAAAAGAATAAATGAGTAGAAAATAGAGTCCAGAAACTATACAAACGGGGCGGTATCTGAAAAGCCATAAGAGTAGGAAGTAAAACAAATAAAAAAATGAAAAATTTAATTTTAGGACTTACTTCTGTAATCCTATTTTCTTTAACCTCTTGTGTAAGTACAAATAAGGGATTTCAATCTAGTCCTGTAGTTGCTAGAAAAGTAAAGTTAGATCCAATTAGAGCTGATATTGATGTTGATGAATCAAAAAAATTAAAAGGAGAAAGTACTTCTTCATATTTTTTAATTTTTAGAATAGGAGGAGATAATACTTTTGCTGATGGAATCAACTATAGTACTGACGCATCAGCTAGTATTGTAGATCAATTGAACCCTATAAACATTTTGGCTTCTAAACGATTAAATAAAGTAAGAGGAGCTGCAGCTTACAAAGCGCTTAGTGGAGGGGATTATGATGTACTAGTACACCCAAACTATTCTACTACTGTGAAAAACTATTTAATTTTCAAAAAATATACTGTTGCAGTTGAAGGTTATGGAGCTAAATACAGAAACTTTAGAACTGAAAGACAAAAAATAGTTGTCTTAGAAAACGGAAAAGAATACGTTGTTCAAGACAAATAATTCTTTTTAATGAATAGAAAAAAGCTTTGCTCATTTTGGGTAAAGCTTTTTTTTGTGTCTAACATTTTTATAAACTAGAAACTTTTCACAATAGCACACTCATCAGTATTTGAAATGCAATAAGAAACAAGTAAAAAATCGTAATTGAATAAACAGCTTCTTTGTTAGCTAAAATCGAGTTGTACTAAAGGTTAAATAGAATATTTGTTGAGGATATGAATTCTTAATTAAACAACAAAAGAATCCTAAGGCAAAGTTTTATTACAAAAAAAGCCTTGAGTATAAATACTCAAGGCTGTAAAATTATTTTTATTTAATTTACTATTTGACTATAACCATTGATTTAGTCGCAATATTTGCTCCAGCAGTTAATGTATATTGATAAACACCTTCTGCAATATTTTTTGTATCAATGTTTATTACATGGTTTCCACTTGCTTTATTTCCTTCGTTGATAGTAGCAACTACTTTACCATTAATATCTGTAATTTTTAACGTTACATCCGCGTTATTAACTAAAGTATAACCCACTACAGTATTTTCTTTAGCTGGATTAGGCATATTTTGAGCTAAACTTAATGATAACTCATTCTCTTGTACACTTACGTTATTTGATGCACGATCAAAGTTTAATCTAACTAAAGGCGGTTCATTATTTCCAGCAAAACCATTAACAGATCCATCAACTAATCCTAATCTTACTACACCTGGCTTTCCTCCTCTTCTAAAAGAAACTCTTTCTGTAATACCACCTCCAAAGTGACCTGCAAAAGCAATAATTTGATCTCCTGGAAGTAATTCAACACCATTATTACTAAAATCAACGTTTACAATTGTACCGTTATCGTTTGGAGTTAACGTTCTGCTAAATGTCTCATCAATAAACTCCCAATTAGTTCCATCAAATTTCCAAAT
>CALDTD010000242.1 GCA_937924345.1 uncultured Flavobacteriales bacterium
ATATTGGTGAAGCTTTTTCTCAAATTTTTAATGGAGCATTTTCGCCAGACGCCTTAAAAGGTGGAGTTATTGGGGTTATTATTGTTGGGTTTCAACGTGCCGCATTCTCTAACGAAGCAGGTGTTGGTTCAGCATCTATTGCACATTCTGCCGCTAAAACAGACGAACATGTAAGCGAAGGAATTGTAGCATTACTAGAGCCATTTATAGATACTGTTGTTGTTTGTACGATGACAGCCTTGGTCTTAATTTTTACTGGTTATGCAAATGATTCACAAGGGTTAGAAGGAGCTGCCTTAACTTCTGCAGCGTTTCAATCTGCATTAGGAGATTGGTCGGCTTATGTACTAGCATTTGCAGCTATTCTATTTGCATTTTCTACTATGGTTTCTTGGTCTTATTATGGTTTAAAAGCGTGGACATTTATGCTGGGGGATTCAAAAGTAGCAGAATATGGCTATAAGTTTATGTTTTTAGTTTTTGTAGTAATTGGTTCTTCTGCTGGTCTAGGAGCTGTAATTGATTTCTCAGACTTTATGATTCTAGGAATGGCTTTCCCTAATATTTTAGGATTATTGATTATGTCTGGAGAAGTAAGAACAGATATGAAAGATTATTTTGCAAGAATAAAATCTGGAGCTATTAAGAAGTTTAAGTAATTACTGGATTTTTTTATAGATATAATTACCCTTTTAAATTTAATGGTATAAATAAAAATAATAGGAAAATATATTTCAAACTTTATATAATCAAACTCTAGAATAAGTAAAGAATTAATTCTAGAAACTGCTTCCTTTTTCCATTACCTATTATTCTTAATTATTAGAAAAACTTACTCAAGTTTGCATTTTGTTACTAATCTTTATAACTAATCTTAATTACAAAAATCTATTTTTTTCTTAAAAGTTATACTGATGTAAGTAATTAACCTAAGTTCGATTCTAAAAAAGCAGAATGTTATTATTGATTTTAAGTATATTAGCCTATGATAATCTTTTTACTTTCAATAAAGTCTAACACTATTACAAATCAGATAAATGTTATATTTTTATTATTAACAAAATTTAATACAAAAAGTTATGCTTTCAAAAATATTACTTTCTTGTCTAGTGTGTTTTATTTTCTTAGATAGCTTTGGTCAATTTTCTACTTTGATTCCTTCAAATACCGCAACTCATGTCGCTATCAATAGTGGGCGTTGGTTCGAAGGCTCAACATGGAATACAGGAACAATTCCTGGCGATGCAGCTATCGTTCACATACCTGTAGGGAAAATAGTTAGTTATGATAGTGTTTCTACTGCTCATATTTTTGCAATTAGAGTCGATGGAGAATTTAACTGTGTCCAAACTACATTATCAGATTCAACCCATATTATATTCGAGACATTAATTGGAACAATGGCCTCAAAGGTTAGATTTTTAGCGAACGATGTAGGAGATGGAAAAATTAATATAACGATAACTCCTTTTGACATTTTAGCACATAAAAATGGAACTAGCGGTTACGCCCAAGTTTGGAATGCAAATGCACATTCACACTATAATGATGGAGAAACGCATTACGAAGTAACGTACAATACAGCATCTAAGTATAGATATAAAACACATGCTTTAGCAACCTCCGACAATTCAACAAATGCCACAAAGGTTACAGAAGCAACACGAACATTAATAGATGATGGCACAGGAATTTTAGGCCGATCTAGTTGGGATTCAACACAATTATCAATTGGTCTTATTACAATGGGCGAGTTGGAAATTATTGGTCAAGAAAAACTAGAAATGTCTAAATTATCAGCAAATGCAGATAAAGGTCAAAAAACAATCAATTTGTCAGATATTCCTGCTGGCTGGAAAGTTGGAGACCAAATATTGGTCTCAAGAGGAGGAGAAAGTACAACGCCTAGTAATGGAGAGGATGTTAAAATTATAGAATCGATTTCTGGTACTACTATAACTACAACCAAAAAATTAAATAAAAATCATTGGGGTAGAGCAGCTGATAACCTACACTGTTATGTAGGTAATTTAACTAGAAATATCACCTTTAGATCTGGCGACATAAGCGATGTACACCATAGAGCACACCAAATGGCAATGATGAACCCTACCAATGTAAAAATAAAAAATGCAGCATTTATAGACATGGGGCGAACAGATAAATCAAAATTATTAGATGATTTTACTTGGGATGAGTGGGTTCCAGCTTCAACTTTTAAATCCTATAGTTCTCCTCTTGGGCAAGAGGTGGCAAAGTTTAAACGAATGCCTGCAAAAGACATTTCTAACAGTAGAGGGAGGTATACGTTACACCTACATAGACTAGGAGCGAATGATACAACTAAATCTGCAACTATAGTCGGCAATGTAGTTTGGGGAAATCCTGGGTGGGGAATTACACAACACCATTCAAAAGCCGATATATCTAAAAATGTAATTTATGAAGTAATTGGCTCTGGTTTAGTTTCTGAATCTGGTTCTGAAATAGGTTCTTGGGATGATAATTTTGTTGTGGATATCGACAAAGGTCATACGACTAGTCCGTATGTAAGTGCTATTTATTTTGATGAATACCTGTTTTCTGGTCAAGGACTAGGAATGAGAGGAAGGGCTGTAGTTTGTAAGAATAATGTAATTGTGAATGCAATTCAAGGAGTTGGAATTATGAATATGAATCCTAACTTGACAAACTCAGACAGAGTAGATCCAGTTGCACTTTCAAAAAGACCAGGATATGAAGTAGATAACTTTCCACTAGATATAAACGGATACTCTTCTGAAGGAGATGGAATAATACCAACCGAACCAGCTTTAATTATGGAAAACACTACAACAATATGGTGTGGAGATGGATTAAAGTCAATAGAACGAGAAATGGGAGTTAATCATGAGTCTCGATCAGTTTTCGATGGGTTTATTTGTTGGGGTGCTGATATTGGGCTTAGAATAACCTATCAGGCAGATTATACATTTAGAGACGTATTTATATCTGGTAAAGCCCCCTCTTCTTCTTTTGGATTATACATGTGGAAGCATTCTCACAATCATTATTTTGAGAGAATAAAATTTGCAGATTTAGCATATGCAGTTACAGTTTCTAGACTAGTAGAAAATACAAACCAACCAAAAAAAATCAGAAATAATGGGTTTACACCTTGGTATTTTATTGATTTAGAAGTTGAAAACGTTCCTAAATTTTATAAAATTGAATTAGAAGATCCTACATCAACAACAACATATAATGAACATGGAGATAATCCAATTCATTTATCTTCATCAGATTTAACACCTAGATTAACCACTTTTACTATTCTAGATTCTAGCGAACTTTATGTAGATGTAACAGGGGGTGATTTTAGATTCGAAATTGACGGAATTATAACCGATCAATCTGGGAGTTACAATATGGGGATAAGACAATCATTAGCTCAAGGAAATTTGCGACTTGGTTATCCAGAAAGAATATATGAATTTACCTCAAAAGCTAAATTTGAAGAATATTTAACTAAAAATGGAATCTTTAAAGACACAGCCAATAATAATCAACTCTATTTTATAATTAATGAAGCACTTCCAGACAGAAGAACTTTTAAATATACTAAGTTTCCTGTTAGAGTAAAAATAAAGAATGCTCCTTCAACCAGTTTGTATACAAACGCAGCTATAGAACCTTCCTTTAATTTAGAACCAAAATATCAAATAGTGAGTAGACTAGCCGATGTTTCTCAAAGTAGTACAAATAATTCGATAACAATGTATGGAGGCGCAATAGACGTTTCTGCAACAAAGGCGGTTGATGGAAATAACAATGGGCGAAAAAACGTAAATCAATATCAAGATGGACTTTTACCAGTAGGAAGCTGGTCCGAAACAAATGTAGAGTTAGAGCCTTGGTATGATCTTGATTTAAAAGAAACAAAAGATATAAAGTATATAGAGCTTTGGAATATTGTAGATACTAACGGATACGAAATTGAAACTATGGGAAGTAATTTTAAGGATTTTTATGTGTTAATATCAGATAATCCTTTTGGCACAGCAACACTAAGCCAAGCTTTAACAATTGCCCATACCTCTTATTTAAAAAACTCCACACCAACTAGAAAATTTTCGATAAACGATATAGGAGTGAAAGGAAGATATATTAGAATTCAAGCAATAGGCACAACAAAACTGGAATTGGCAGAAGTAGAAGTTGTTGGTAGAAAATCAATTTGTCCTAAATCAAATGCTGGAGATGACAAAACTTCGTGTGTAGGTTCATCTGTACTTCTAGATGCTAATAATACTGATTTTGGAACAGGAGCTTGGACTTGGTCTCCATCAGCCCCTGTTTACGAGAACAGTACAACCGCCTCAGATTATAATGCAGAAATTAGTTTTTCATCAGGTGGGGTTTACACAGGAACTTGGTCTCTAACAAGTGGAACTTGCACTTTATCTTCGAATGAAATGACAGTTTCGATAAATAGTCCTAATTCTGTCGTTACAACAGACGCGTCAGGGTCTTGCTATAGTAGAGGAGATGCAAATTGGACTCATATTCTTGACAATAGCCAAAACATAATCGCATCATTTAAAGATAACGGACAGAACTTAGGTCAAGTAGACGCTAAAGTTTTCTATCACGGAGGAAATGCATTTAATATAAATAGTGGTGGTATTGGTGCATGCTCACAAGAAGCAGTTATGAATAGGAGTTATGTAATTAATACAGAAAAGACTCCAACAGGTAATGTTAGTTTAAGGCTGTATTTTACTGATGCAGAACTTACCGATTTAATACAAAAAGCTTCATCAAATTCGTGTGATAGAGATAACTTAAATTCTATATCTGGTTTGTATGTTACTCAAGTTAGCGGAGCAAGTCAAGAAGACGGAGTGTTTGATGTTAATGATGGGACAATAACAGGGCACACAACAATAAATAATGGGTTAGGAAATGCAACTTGGAGTGCAAATTATATAGAATTTGATGTCACAAAGTTTTCAGAGTTTTGGATTCATGGAAGCCCTTCAAATACACCACTTCCAGTAGAGCTTAGTAATTTTGAAGTAAAATGCGCTGATAAAAATAAATCTATTTTAAGTTGGACTACGACCTCAGAACTTAATTCCAATTATTTCCTTTTAGAGAGAAGTCTAGATGCAGAAAACTGGTCTAAAGTAGGAATTGTCTCAGCCTCTGGGAATTCTAACCAAACAAATCAATATACTTTTATAGATTATGGAGCTTTTACAGAGTCATTACAATATTATCGCTTAACACAAGTTGATTCGGACGGTCAAAAGAAAGTATACCCTGCTATATATAGAAAATGTAACTTTACCGAACCTAGTATGAAAATATATCCCAATCCTTCTTACCTAGGCAATTTTACTTTAGAAATTAATTCAGATTTTAGCAACGATAATTCCGAAGTTGTAATTAGTGATGTGCAGGGAAGAGTTATTGCTAAACGAAAAATTAATATTGAAATTGGTTCTCAAGAATTTAATTTTACAGATATTAATTTAAAAGCAGGAACCTATTTAGTCCACATTAAAATAGGTGATAAAACGTTATTTTCACCAGAGAAAATTAATGTAATTTTTAATTAACCGAATTATAACTATAATTTATAGATTAGTAGACTGGATAGCTAATAACAAATAAAAAAATGAGTAACTACCACATTTTCATTTAACCTTTTTTATAAACTCTTATACTTACTTTTGTTAGGTACAAAAGTAATTTAGATTTTTATGGAAAATAATAGCTCAGAAAAAAAGAAGAAAAATATTATTTCTAAGGTTTTGAAGTTAACAGGAATAAGCCTATTGGTAATTATCGGATTGCTTATAGCCTTACCTTTTTTCTTTAAAGATTCTATTGTCGATTTTATAAAAAAAACAGCAAACAATAACCTTACTGCCACTCTAGACTTTAAAAGTGTTGACTTGTCGTTACTTTCTTCCTTTCCTCAGTTTTCATTATCAATTAATGACCTTTCTGTTTCTGGTAAGAATGAGTTTGAGGGTGTAAACTTAGCTAAAGTTAAAAGTACAAATGTTTCGCTAAACTTAATGAGCGTGATTAATGGGCATTATGAAATAGAAAAAATAGCGATTGATGGCGCAAATGTCTATGTAAAAGTATTAGAAGACGGAACAGCAAATTATGACATTGTTAAAACAGACTCAGCAACAGTAGAAGAAATTGAAGAAACAGAATCTTCAGATTTTAATTTTGCATTAACACATTACGAAATCACAAATTCTAATGTGGTTTATGATGATGAGAGTTTACTAACCTATGTAGGAATCAAAAACCTAAATCACGAAGGCGATCTTGTAATAAACAATGACCTCTATCAACTAACCACTAAAACATTGGTCGATGAGTTTACAACCAAATACGAAAATATTGCTTACTTAAACAAAGTAAACGCAGATATCGATTTTATAGCCGATTTAGATTTAGCAAAAGGAATGTACACCTTCAAAAAAAATAATATAAAACTAAATGAACTAAACTTACATATTGATGGCTGGTTAGAAATGCTAGAAGAAGAAATGAATATGGATTTAACCTACGATGCACAAGAACAAAGCTTTAAGTCTTTATTAAGTATGGTTCCAGGAGTTTATACCGCAGATTTTGCTGAAATTGA
>CALDTD010000243.1 GCA_937924345.1 uncultured Flavobacteriales bacterium
AATGTAATCATCTATACCATCATTGTCTGAATCTATAGAGAACTCGATATTATCTGGAATTCCATCATTATCGGAATCTAAATCGCATTGATTGTCTATTCCATCATTATCACTATCCACACCTACGCCTCCTTCTGCAAAGTCTGGAATACCATCTCCATCACAATCTGAACCAGTTGTTGCACCAAAGTTATTGTTATTGTCAACCTCATTAAAGTTTATATTATCAACAAAAACAGCTGACTCTAAATTATCTGTAGTTAAAGCAAACCCAGCAGGTAAAGTAGACTCATCAATCTCCAGTAATAAATTTGCCGTAGTTCCAAAAGCAAAAGAATAGTCCCCATTAGCATCTGTAACTTCAGTTTGAAGGTAAGTATCAGTTGGATCAATAATCCCATTTCCATTAACATCTAGATATAAATTAACGGATACATTTGCTACTCCATTCTCTCCACCATCTATAATTCCGTCTGCATTTTGATCGTCCCAAACAGTTCCATTTATTTTATTTGCAGGTGCAACTAAAGCTGAAACTGCCTCTGGATCTCCACAAGGAAGTATAATCTCATTTGTCATTTCACCAGTTTCTGGATCTATAGTCCAGAAAGCTCCGGGGTTAGATCCTACTGTTCCGAAAAATGTTCCATCATTATAATACGTCATTCCTTCTACATCTTGTTCCGATGCAGGCGCTACAATAGTTATTGCTCCTGTGATTTTATCTATCTCTAAAACTTGATCTGTAGAACCATTATTACCAATTGTATAAAGCTTGCCATCTATGGGACTAACTGCAATATCATCAACATTATTAAAAACTCCTGTTCCACCTATAACTAGATAATCCAACCCTGCCCCAAAAGCATTGGCAACAAACTGACCTGTAGAAATATCTATTTGAAATAGTAAATCGTTTGTTCCATTTCTTCTATTACTTGCCCAAAGAACTCCAGTATAAGGATCAAAACTTAATCCATCAACGTCATTTAAAGTCTGCCCTCCAGCAGCACCATTTGCAGTTGATCCACCATCTATTTCTCCTATTAGACTAAAAGATCCATTGTTTGTATTTAGTGTACCAAAATCTCCTTGATTAGCAGCATACAAAACACCATCCCAATAAGCAATAGCTTCTATATTTGGGAAAGGCCCGACTCCGCCTACCAAAGTTGAAATCCCATTATTTGGATTGATAGTATATAACTCATCAGAAGCGTCACAAACATAATAGAAAATTTCTGGGTTAAAAGTATCATATAAATCTCTCCAATCAGGTTGAGAATCTCCATCTTGATTTTGTTCTGGAACATTACTTTCTCCTCCCCAACCGTTTGGTGTTGTATCGAAAGTATTGTCTAATCCATCATTATCTAAACCTGAAGGAGAAGAATCTGCAACACCGTTTAAATCGTTATCATTACTTTCTAATATATCTGCTGCACCGTCACCATCAGAATCTAAATCTAAATAATCTGGTGTACCATCATTATCCGTATCGAAAGGAACTGCCGTAACTCCTCCATTAGAAACATCAAACTGATCAATAACCCCATCGTTATCAGAGTCAGTGTATGTAACCACACTCGGATCATTTTGTGTGCTAAATGCTTCCCTAGCATCGTCTATACCATCTCCATCTGAATCTAGATCTAGAAAATTTGGAAAACCATCTGTATCTGTATCGGTTATTGTTAAAAAATTTACATTAGCACCATCAAAATAACCATCATAGTTTTGATCTTGAAAACCATCTATTACACCATCATTATTTAGATCTGTTCCTCCAGCCTCAACTACATCAAAAATACCGTCGTTATCTGAATCAGGATCTACTACATCGTTAATTCCATCACCATCAGTATCATTTAAAGGTTGTGAAGATGTACTACTTGGACCGTAAGGAGTATTTGGAGCATTATCTACTGCGTCTAAAAGTCCATCATTATCTGAATCATTTCCAATAATTTGCCCAAAAGTAATATCATACCCTGTTGGTTCTTGTCCATTATTTGCTTCTACAGCATCTGGAATTCCATCATTATCAGAATCTAAATCTAAATTATCTGGAGCACCATCTAAATCTGTATCAAAAACATCGTTTGTTCCGTCATTATTAACATCTATAAATGCTGGAAAGCCTGGTGTATTATCACTCCAATCTACATAATTAGGTATACCGTCGCCATCTTCATCCCCAGAAGGAAAATAACCAGTTCCTCCATCTTCATCTGAATCTAAAACTCCATCATTATCCGAATCTAAATCCAAAGCCCCTAACAACCCATCTTGATCTAAATCAAAATCTACATATATATAAATAGTAGCTGTATCTCTACCTCCTTGTTCATCATTTAAATAATATTCTGTAGAGTCTAAGCCCCAAAAACCATTTGCAGGAGTATATACAAAAAAATCATCATTTGTATTTCCTGGAGTTCCATTGTCATTGACAACAATAGTACCGCCAGCATAAGTCATCCCGTTAGAAATATCTGTACCAGCACTTATTAAAACTAAATCATCTCCGTCACTATCAGAATCATTTATTAAAGAAGTAATATTTTGAGCTATCTGAAAATAACCGTTAGTATAATCGTCCTCTGCGACAGGATCACATTGATTATTTAAAAGGGTTATATTTTCGGTAATTGAAGCACCAAACCACCAAGAGTTTATTGTTTTTAAATCTCCAAAATTACCACTCCATGCGTGACAAGGAGCAGTACATCCATTTAAATCTACACCTCCCCCCACTTCTGAGTCATCGTAATAAATAACTGGTGTGGGCGTAGATGGTCTTACTGTGGTAATTATAAAACCATTCGTATTATTTTCTGCATCATAAACAGGATAATGTGTAAGTCCTGCCAATAAAGTTGATTCCATATTTATACTAAATGCATGGTTTACAACCACTCCATTTCCATCTCTTCCATCCCATGAAAAACAATGATAACCTGATTGTAGTATATTTGCATTTAGAAAAACATCATTTGCATCATTTACTCCGTTGTTATTAAAATCCAATAATACTTCTGCATAACCAGTACCCGTAAAATCAATATTTATACAATAATCTCCCGCACATCCCGACAAATAAGCCGGCCTAGAACCAAAAGTAGAAAAAGCTCCAGTTGGATAAACTAAGTTATCTGGGTCTTGTAAAAATATTTTATAATCATAATAATTTACATCACCGTTTTTTGACTGCCTATCAGTAAATGCATCTCCTGTATTTGAAGGCCCCGTTCCATTACAATGAACCTCAAACCCGAATGCTTGCATACCATTTAAATCTAACTTTGAAACGATACCATCATTTGAATATATAAATACTGAAGAAAAAGTTCTGTTAGAAAAATTAAACTGACAAAACTCCCAATTTCTTGACCAAAGACGTCCAGGTCTTTCATTTACTCCATCAACAACTGTAAAGTCAAAATATTGAAACCTTGTATCAATCTGACGTTGAACATTTGGATCTTGTGCATTATATTCAAAATAGTAATCTCCAACCATTGTTGGCTGAAAAGATAACGATGTATAACCGTTTGCATTTAGCACATCTGGCCCAGCAATTGCTTCTGCATGATTTTGAATAAACCCTACTCCTGAAGTAGGAACCAATGTTGGCCCAACAACAATATTTCCGTTAGGATCTTTAATTCTATAGTAAACATCACCATTAAAGCCAGACGGATCTAAATTTAAACCATAATGTACTTTTTCTGTTAATTTAGAAATATGAATGTGCAATCTATTCCCTTCAGCTGCATCATAAGATGCAAATGGAATAAGTGGAGCTGAACCACCAGGAAAGCGCCACTGCATTAAACCTACTTTTTGAGAATTTATACCTGAAGGCCAAACTTGTTTTGTTCCCTCAGCATAACCTTTTGTGAAAATTAAAGCTAATAGTATTAAAGTAGTAAAATATTTAATCATAATTTTTATCAAAAATCTAATAGAAAACAGAATTGTAATTCAAATAAATGTACAAAAGTTTAGACCTCGATAATTAATTTTATGACTAAATTAACAAATCATGACACTTTCAAGACAATTGATTGTCAACATCTTACGTCCTTAATTATAAATTCTAACTCTGGCATTCCGTAGAAATTATTTTCAATTAATTGTACAACGATGATAAACTTACTTTCATCTTTTAAAACCTGTAATTTATCTCCCATCCCAAAACCGATTCCATTAAATATTTTACTTCCCCCCTTAAAACGTAAAGACACTTTCAAGTGGTTTTCTCCAACTATTTTAGAATAACCCGTATCTTCTAGATCTTGAATTATAAAATTTGGAGTCATATTTAAAGGTCCAAATGGAGCCATTCTTTTTAACAAGCGATAGATTTTAGGAAAGTTACTAGTTGATGAATCGTTCAAAAAATCCTCTTCAAATAATTCTCCATCAATTTTTAAAACAGGCATTAATTGTTCTTCTGTAATTCTTGAAGAAACCGCTTCCTCGAAACGCCGAGTAAAAAGTGGTAAATTTTCTAATTTTAAAGCCAATCCTGCTGCATACTTATGCCCACCAAAACGCTCTAACAAATCACTGCAAGAGTCTATTGCCTTATATACATCAAAACCTTTTACAGAACGTGCAGAACCCGTAGCTAAACCATTAGATTCTACTAAAATAATTGTTGGTTTATAGTACTGTTCTATTAAACGAGAAGCTACAATTCCTACTACTCCTTTGTGCCATGTAGCACTACTTAAAACCGTTGACTTTCTATCTTCAAAAGCACTGTTTTCTTCTATCATCCTTAATGCCTCAGCAGTAATATCCTTGTCAATTTCTTTACGCTCTGCATTGTAATCATTAATAATATCACTCCATTCTTTAGCTGTTTCTTCATTTTCGGCCAACAATAACTCTACTGCACTTCTTGCCGAATCTATCCTACCAGCAGCATTGATACGGGGAGCAATTGTAAAAACCAAATCAGAAATCGTAATATCACTTTTTTTATTTGCCAATTCGAGCATGGTTTTAATACCAATTCTTTTTGTTTTAGCTACTTGTTTTAATCCATAAAAAGCAAGCACACGATTTTCTCCTGTTATCGGTACAATATCCGCCCCAATTGCTATTGCAACAAGATCTAGTAATTCAAAAATTTCTTTTAAGTCGTACTTATTCTCTATTGCTAATGCTTGCATTAACTTAAATCCAATGCCGCAGCCACAAAGCTCATTATAAGGATAAGAACACGTCTTTTTTTTGGGGTTTAATATAGCAACAGCATCTGGTAGAACCTCCCCAGCAGTATGGTGATCAGCAATAATAAAATCGATATCATATTCTTTTGCTTTGGCAACTTTATCAACAGCTTTTGTCCCACAATCTAATGCAATAATAAGCGTAAAACCGTTATCTTTTGCATATTCAACACCTTTAAAAGAAACTCCATACCCTTCGGTATATCTATTGGGCTGATAATGCTCTATTTGATTTGTAAACTTTTTTAAATATGAAAAAACTAAAGCTACAGAAGTCGTTCCGTCCACATCGTAATCTCCATATATCAATATTTTTTCATTTTGGTATAATGCTTGATTAATGCGATTAACGGCAAGAGTCATATCTTCCATTAGAAAAGGATCGTGCAAATCAGCTAACTGTGGCTTAAAATACTTTTCTGCACTTGCATAAGTCTCAATTCCTCTATCGACAAGCAACTTAGCTATGGCAAAAGGAATTTGCAATGACTCTTGCAATAAAAGAAGAGACTTAGGGTTGGAAGTAGCGGGAAATTCCCAGCGATTTTTTAACATTTATATTAGACTTTAGTTTTATAAAGTTAACCAAGAATTATAAAAAAAAATTATCTTTAGCTTACTAAATATGAACAAACTAATTACATTAACAGCTTTATTATTTACCTTACTAGCGACTAGCCAAGACAAACCTACCTCTTTTTATTTTGGAGAGCCCCAGCCTAAAACTATTATTTCCCAACAAAAATTTGAGCCTTCAATTTGTGGAACTTACGTTTTGGAGTCTGATAGTTCTACACAACTTGTTATAAAAGAAAGCGGAATATATTTACAACAAAATGTTCTATTTGCTTTGACTAAAAAAGATATTCGAAAATCAAAGGGTAAATATTATACAGAAGGAGGGTTATTATATGGAATAGTTAGTGGACAAGGAATTCCTTTTATAAAACAAAGAGATACTACATTTGCCATTTACAAACAAGTAAATGATTATTTTAACCCCACTAAAAAGAATGTACTTCGTAAACAAAATCAAACCTATTTTTTGAACGAAAAATTAAGAAACAATCAGTTTAGAACATCTTTATTACATTCTACCAGTAAAGGAATTGCCATATACTCTATGGATCATGAAAAAGTAATGAATGAAATTGAAAAGTTTTCTAAAATGGACACATTAGATCTTTACTCTTTTAAAACTTTTGTTGCTTTTCCTTCACTATCTGAAATGAATTCATTTATTCAACACCGAGGTTTTACAGATGTAGTACATTTTGTGAAACCAGAACATTATATTGAACGAGATATATAATGGAACAAAGCGAAGAAATTTTAGCATTAAAGGAAGCGATAGCATTAAATAGAGAAAGTTTACTGAATGAACTTCTTTCTTCGCTTAACTTTGAAGAAATAAATGAAGAACTCTTTCAACACCTTTTAGAAATTATCTCTATTAGAGATAAGGAGATCATAAAACTTAATAAAGCGCTAGAAGCTCAAGAAGTTATAAATAAAGTATTTAAAGACGGTTTAATTTAAGACAAGATGCCAAAATATAGACTACTAAGTAAAGTAGAATTAACTGAGCTAGAACCAGAGTTCATACAATATTTATCAGCGAATGGTATAGATGCTACTAAATGGGAGCAGTTAAAAAATAGCGGGAATAATGAGGTAAATGATCACATTGAAACTTTTAGTGATATTGTGATTCAAAAATCATTAGAAAAAATTAAATACTTAGAGCATAGAACTGAAAACGGAGCACGATTTTTTCATTTTGATGAAGAAGAAGCCTTTTTTATCGGCTTAAAGTCCGATACAGTAAATTTAAACCAACTGGATATATCTGATAAAGAAAAACTGAAACAAATTGACTTGTTTAAGGCCACAAAGAAATACGATAAAGCTAAGACTAGAGAGTTAGAGTTGTTTGAAATGCTAAACGACGGTTGTTCTATAGCTGACGGTAATTTATACAAACAGCTGAAGCAATTAATAGCTTAAACATCAGAAATACCTAATTCTAAATTATTAATAGCACTCATCTAGCATTTTAGTTGTTTCTGTAATATTATCGATATTATAATATTTGTTTTGAGCTTTTTTATCCAATGATAAAAATGTATAACACCCCATTAACAACCCTTCTAATTTAGCGTTCAAGTCTTTTTTATCTTTATATAACAATACTGTTTCTTGTGTTTTTAAGTTCTTTAGTATTATTTCATCAAAATAAACTACAATCTTTTCTCTTGCCTCCTTACCAGCTATTGCTAAACCTAGCACGGCATCATATTTTTTTGCCGTTTCATTTGTACTTTTATCTTGGAGTTCCTCACTAGTCTTATAACCATTTAAGGCAACTAACGTAGCTCTATACTTTTTCAACTTTTCCGCAGAGGAGTTCATAACAATACTATCAAGATTTGTTTCATAACCTTGTTTCTTTGCATCGTTAGAAATAACAATTGCAGAAGTAAATGAAGTACTTAAACTTACTAATGACCTTGCTGAGTTAGTCTTTTTTTGATTAATCGTAGTTGGCGAAGGATTATCATAAGCTAAAAAAGTAGTTCCCCTGTAAAATTCTTCTGTAAGTTTATTATCAATATTTGTTATAGCTTTTGCTTTACCCTCTACTATTACATCAAACCTTTTTACCTTTTCAGAATCATACAGATTAATTACACCTGCGCTAGATTTGTAACGTGCAGACTTTTGATTGACTAAAGCTACTTCTCCTACCAGCTTTGTTCCATCAAACAACGTTAAAGTTCCTTTATTAAATAGTTTTAATTTATTTCTATACTTCGCATTATCCATAGCATTTTCAGCAACAAATCCGCCTTTATAAGGACTGTAACTCAACTCTTGATGCTTAATCGATTTTACCTCTACATATTTAAATGTTTTTATAATAGCATCTTTATTTTCAGCAAAATATACTCCTTGATATTTATAACCCAACGATGGTTTATTGGGATTAATATATGTTTTCTTCTTAAAAGCTATTAACCCCTTTTTAATTTCACCATTCAAAAGACTTACTTCACCTTCATAAAAATTTCTTGCCTCATCTTTATACTTTTTATCACCAGATTTTGTAAGCTCAGCAATAGTCAATAACAAACCATAATTAGACACTTGATTAAATGGGATTTTTTGTTTTCCTGAGGGTGTCTTTATTTTAGCAAGAACAATCTCACCCTCCGACTTTTTTAATTGAAGATCTCCTTCGACTCGACTTCCATCTCTTTTAATTATATATCCTTTTCTAGTTTTTGTACTTTGAACGACTTTATCCATCACAACTTGTTCTCCTCCCCAAACAAAAAGCTCTTCATTATGATCACATACTGCTGCTCCTATATTTACACTTCCTAGTGCATTACTATTCTCTGCAACTATTACCCCAAAAGACTTTAAAGCTGACATTGGAAAATCTATTTCTTTTCCATCGCCAGAATAATGCAAACCTGTAATATTACTCACTGCACCTTTTAGCGTAATAAAACCATCGAGTTTTTTATCCGATTTTAAAACAACATAACCCTTTTGAGAAACTGTTTTCTTGCCTTTCCAACTAAACAAATTTGGCGTATCATTAATTTGTGCTAAACCAGAGTTTAAAATGAAAAAAAAGATAACAAACGAAGGAAACCTCATATTCGATAGTTTAAAAAGGATATACTCCTTGTTGAATTAATTTATTAAGACTTGTTCTTTCTCCCTTGTACTTTACAATAACAAAAGCATCTTTATCTCCAAGCTTTTTAGCCTTTTCAGTAATTTTAATTGCTTTAGTAAATGTATCATAAGTTCCTATAGTAAATCTTGTTATACCATCTGCAGATTTTTTACTTGTCACTTTACCTATCCTATTCCATTTTTTTGCATTAAAAAACTTAGTGTCTGAGTAAGCTCCAATTTGAACATAAAAATCCACATC
>CALDTD010000244.1 GCA_937924345.1 uncultured Flavobacteriales bacterium
TTGGTAAGGACCATCTGGCAATCCGCTAGCAACAAATTTATTACCAACAACTAAACCTGTATTTGTGTCATCATTCCAAGTTCCACCAGCATCAATAGTACCAGCTAAACCATCGAATAAAAATACATCTCCATTGCTACAAGCTTGGAAGTTAGAAACTGCTGTACCTGTATTTGTTTGCGTAGCAGCATTTATAACCACTGTTGCAGTATCAGCATCACAATCATTCTCTATTATGTAGTATACTTCATTACCTATTAAGCTGAAAGCACCTGTGTTTACTGTAGTATCGTCAACAATAGCAGAAGCATTTAAAGGATATTCCCACTCTCCGGTATTTGTAAATTGACCAGTAATATTGCTAAATAAATCAACTGTATCACCAGCACAAACAGAAACTGGAGTTGAGTTTCCTTCACCTGCTAAACCATCTAAACCAAAATCAATTACAGATAAGTTGATTATGCCTTCTTGTGTGCTTGAAGATCCACCTACATAAAATAAAATAGAATCACCTGGAGTTAATCCACAAATTTCTACAGCAGCATTAGAACTTGTTCCACAAATTCCAAAATTACCAGAATCATAACCAACTTCAGCAAATGTTTCTAGACTATCACAAATAGCAGTGTCTGCAGCGTAAGCACCTACACGAGTTGTAAAGTCAGATCCACAAGTAGAAATTAATAAATGACCAGAGGCTGGCACTACAGTTTTAAACCATACTGTATTATTATGCGTTCTAAAACCTTCTAATCTAGATGCTTCATCAATTTGTAAAGTCGCTCCAATATTTGAATAAACATTAGAAACAACATTTGTTAAGGTTGAAGGCTCAATTCTGATTGGATCACATGTAGAGTCGTTTACAACTGGGGTTGCTACTAAAAGTGGTCCAATCCAATCACTTTGGTCTCCTGCTCCACAATCTGCCTGTACATAAAATTCGTAAACAGCACCTAAATCTAAACCTGCAATCGTATCAGTAGTATCCATAGACATAATTGACGTTCCTGAACCAAGTGTAAAGCCAATGGTTCCATACTCAATATTCCACGCCGTTTCTGTGTTACCAGCATTCCAATTTAAAACAACAGAATCTTCATTTTGATAAGTTTGTGTAAAGTCAAAAGGATTGGGACACGTTGGTTCAAAGATTGAAATATCATCAATATACCATCCAGTACGCTCTACAGAGCCATCAGAATCCAATCTAAATCTTATTCTTACATTACTTACATTGTAAGATCTTAAATCAAAAATCTCTTTCTTCCACCAGGAATTGTCAGGAATATTATTTGAACTGGTTCCCCAATCGGCATAAGAATCTTCATCGAACAACCCAGAATAATCACCACTTCCTCTGTACTCTGAAGAAGATATAGCACTGTATGATTGTCCACCATCAGTTGAAATTTCGATAAAACAATCATCAAATCCACCTTCTGTTTTAGCAATATGCCAAAACTCTAACACAGGAGTAGATGTAGTTGATAAATCTAAAATACCAGTTTCATGTAAAATATTTTCATCATTCGATCCGTAACCATTAAAAGCACTTTGAGATCCGGTATGTGCTAAATCTGATGTAAGAATCCATGGAGTATTACTATTAACCTCATTTTCAAAGAACAACGTACTATCTTCAAAATCTTCAGTCAATGGAAAAGCATGCATATTAGGTAAGGTCGTGAAATTAGAAGAAACCCACTCACTTACATCTCCTACAGCACAAGAATCTTGTACGTAAACATCATACATAGTATTAGACATAAGTCCAGACAATGTAAAAGGATTGGTAACATTTATTTCTAACGTACCTGTTCCTTGCGTAAACCCTGCAGGTCCATATTCTATATTCCAGTTAGCAGCCCCACCAGAAGTCCAAGCAATTTCAGCACCAGAAGAAGTTACATTTGAAAACATAAGATTTGACGGTACTGGACAACTAGGACAAACTGCAGAAACTCCAAAAGCAAATCCAGTTGAAGGAGCAGATCCAGAGGAATATAGTGAATTTCCAGCAGGGTCTAATAAAGAAAAAGACACTTCATTATTAAAACCTCCTCCAGCTAAATAATTTAAATTAATTGTGTCATTTGTATTTACAGTTAAAGGGAAAGTAGTAGAAGACCCAGATGCAAGAGTAAAGTTTGTAGTTGATGAACCAGCAGTTACTTCAATTTCATTACCGTTCCATCCATCTCCAAACGAATCATCAAGAACTAATGTATAATCACATTGTGCATTAGCATTAATAGCACCCAAAAAGAGTGACGTTAACGCCAATAATTTGTAAAGTTTTTTCATTTTTTTAAATTTTAGTTAATAATCAATTAACAAACTTAGTGAAAGATTATCTACTTCAGCAAGTTTTAGTACTTTTACATAAAGGAATTTATCAACAATTAATCGACTAAATGAACTTATCAATAAAAGGAAAAACAGCTTTGGTCTGTGGAAGCACGCAAGGAATAGGAAAAGCAACTGCTTTACAACTTGCAAAAATGGGCGCAAACATCGTGTTAATATCTAGAGATGAAACAAGACTAAAAGAAGTAAAAAAACTACTTTCAACCTCAGATAATCAAGAACATAGCTATATTGCTGTTGATTTTTCATCACCGAAAAATGTTGAGAGTAAAATAACAGCTTTCCTAAAAGATAACCCTAAAGCAAATATTTTAGTCAACAACACAGGCGGACCTGCAGGAGGCCAAGCAATTGATGCTGATTCAGATGAATTTATTGCTGCATTTAATATGCACCTAATAAACAATCAAATTTTAGCAAAAGCTTTAGTACCATACATGAAATCTGATGGTTATGGAAGAATTATTAATGTGATTTCCACATCTGTAAAACAGCCTTTAAGTGGACTAGGCGTTTCTAATACAATTAGAGGTGCTGTTGCAAATTGGGCTAAAACCCTAGCAAATGAATTAGGCCAATTTAATATTACTGTTAATAATGTGTTACCTGGGGCTACAAATACAATTCGTTTAAAAACTATTATAGAAAATAAAGCTACTAAAACTGGAAGTTCAATTGAAGTCGTTAGCAAAACTATGACGAATCAAGTTCCATTATTACGCTTTGCTGAAGCCGAAGAGATTGCAAATGGAATTTCATTTTTAGCCTCACCAGCAGCAAGTTATATTAATGGAATTAACCTTCCTATTGATGGTGGAAGAACTAAATCATTGTAATTTTCTATATTATGTTAACAGCAAAAGAGTTTCTTAACGCGACATCTAAAGAAGAAATAATAGAATTAGCAAAAAAGAAAGAGGTAAAGATTAATAAAATTCTTAGAAAAATTAACTACGAAGAAGAACTAAAACAACTTCAAGTAGAGTTAGTTAACTTACAACAATGGATTTCTAAACATAAACTTCGTGTTGCTATATTATTTGAAGGAAGAGACGCAGCCGGAAAAGGCGGTTCTATACGTAGATTTACAGAACACTTAAACCCTCGTTCGATGCGAGTAGTTGCCCTTCCAAAACCAACTGAAGTTGAAAAAGGACAATGGTATTTTAGACGCTATATAAAAGAATTGCCAAACCCTGGTGAAATCGTTTTTTTTGATCGGAGTTGGTACAACAGAGCTGTAGTAGAACCTGTTATGGGATTCTGTACAGAACAAGAATATGAGCGCTATATGGTACAAGTTCCAGAATTTGAACATATGCTTTATGAAGACGGAGTAATTTTGATAAAATTTTGGTTTTCGATTTCTAAAGACGAACAGATAAAACGTTTTGAAGGAAGATTGAACAACCCACTTAAAATCTGGAAATTTAGCCCTATTGATAAAAGAGGTCAAGAACTATGGGATGATTACACTTATTATAAAGAACAAATGTTTAGTCATACACACACAACTTACAGTCCATGGATTATTGTAAAAACAAATGATAAAAAAGAAGCAAGACTAGAAAGTATTCGATATGTGCTTTCACAGTTTAAGTATGATTTAAAGGAGCAAGCTACTACTACCCTATTTCCCGACCCTAATATTATAAGTCGCTACCATCGAAATGCAAAACAAATTGACAACTAAAACTAAATATGGAATTAAGTGATAAAGAAATTGAATTATTAAACTCTAAAAGTGGTTTAAAACGTTTGATTAGTTACCCAAAATTAGATTTAAAAAAAACGTTACGTTATGTCAATTATGAAAACTATTTACAAGAATTACAAGTAGAACTAATACAATTGCATAATTGGGTAATAAACAATAATAAAAAAATGATTGTCATTTTTGAAGGGCGAGATGCTGCCGGAAAAGGTGGCGCTATCAGAAGAATGACAGAACATATAAACCACCGTTTTTTTAATATTGTTGCACTTCCAAAACCAGACGAAGTTGAACGTGGCCAGTGG
>CALDTD010000245.1 GCA_937924345.1 uncultured Flavobacteriales bacterium
CCTGATCTTTAATTTCATCAAACACTCCTGTTTTAATCCTAGCAGTTATGGTATCTCCAGAAGCATGATAAGAGGTTGCATTTTCAGTAAATAACAAGTTAACGACAGTGCTTCCTAAAACTCCTGCTTCTAATTGAGCAATCGTTCCAGTTGGTAATTTTATCCATTCGTTTGTAATATCTAAACCAACTAAAACTCGAGAAGGATCATTCGGATATAACTCGACACTTGTAAGTACACCTATTGTCACCCCATTTTTCATCACTGGATTTCCAGTAACTAAACCTTCTGCTGTATCATACACAGCAAAAAAACGTTGCTTATTTTCCCAAAGATTTTGCCCTTTTAAGAAAAAGAATCCTACTATTAACGCAGTAATTCCTGCTGTTGCTACTAAACCTACTATTAACTCTTTTTTAAATTTCATCTCTTACTTCATCTTTTGCATCGCAGTTTTCATACTAATGCGTTTTCCATTTTCAAAAGCGATTATAAATGCCGAAGTATAACCTTTATCTTTGACTTCAGACAAACGCTCTTTTGCTTCTTTCAACGATTGGTAATTCCCAACTATATATTTATAAAACTTTCCGCTAATATACATATCTACATCTTTCATTCCCTTAAAATTATAAGACTTTAACTCTACTTTATTTTGAGATGTTGCGATTTGCACTCTAAAATTAATTTTACTTGCCTCATTAGACGTATTTGTTTCTGCTTTAACAACTTCTTTTGGTTTCTCTATTTTTAAGGTTGTACCTACTACACCATCGACCTTATCTCTTCTTGCTTTATATTTTGAAAAAGAGTTAAAAATAGTCGTCGCTAACTTTAATTGTCCTTCAGGATTTCCTAAAAATTTTTCTTCTTCATTATTAGACAAGAACCCTAACTCAATTAATACGGCTGGCATAGTTGTTCTGTATAAAACTACAAAACCAGCTTGTTTAACACCTCTACTCTTTACGTGAACGTTACTAACAGCGTCTTTAACTATTTGATCAGCAAACATTAAACTTTGATCCAAGAAAACATTTTGTCGCATAGACAAACCGATATAAGCATCAGGATCTGAAGGATCAAAAGCTTCGTATTTACTACTATGCCCATCTTCCATTAGGATAGATGAATTTTCTAATTTGGCAACATTTAGTGCAGCTTCAGACTTATGCAGACCTAATACCCAAGCCTCAAAACCTTTTGCAGAGGCACTCCCTGCTACATTAGAATGTAAAGAGATAAACAAATCTGCTTTGGCCTTATTAGCAACTTTTGCTCGTTCAGCTAAGCCAATAAAATCGTCTGTGCTTCTGGTGTAAATAACTTTTACATCAGGATAGTTCTTTTTTATAAGCTCTCCTAATTTAAGCGAAGTCGCTAAAACAACGTCCTTTTCTTGAACTTTATGAATACCTATTGCACCTGGATCTTTCCCTCCGTGACCAGGGTCAATAACAACGGTTTGTATTCCCATTCCTGTTTGTGCAATTAGAATATTTGAAAACAGAAGCAATCCTGTTGCGATAAAAAAGGAAAAAATCCGTTTCTTCGCATAAAGTTTATTAAAATTCGTTATCATAATTAATTTGTTAACCACCGATTGAACACTTCTAAATCTATATCTACAATAGCTATCAAAAATAAGGGCAAAAAGTTCTCTTTTTTTAAGCAGACTTGGTTTGTTTTACCCTTACTAATGTTGATAAGCATTACCAACCAATTTAGTGCGCAAATAGATACTGTTACAAAAAGCGAATTAGAAAACCCACTTTTTTATGATGCAGAAGACTCTATCGATTTAGATATGGTTAACCAAAAAGCATACCTATATAATAATGCACATATAAAATATGGTGAATTTGAATTAAAAGCTTGCTTTATAGAATTTGATTTTAAAACCCAATTGGTAAAAGCAAAACTGTGTACAGATTCTCTTGGAAATAAAATTGGCATTCCAGAACTAACAGATGGGGCTATAAAAACAAAAGCAGATAGTTTAGGTTTTAATTTTGAAACAAAACGCGGAATTACTTACCAAGTAAAAATGCAAGAAGGTGAAGGTTATATTCACGGAAGTAAAGTAAAGAGACAATCTAGCGGAGACATACATATAGATACAGCCTTATATACGACTTGTGATTTAGATCACCCACATTATTACTTTAAACTTAGAAAAGCCATTATAAAACCAGAAGATAAGATTATTTCTGGCCCTGTTAACTTATTTATTTCTGATATTCCTACTCCACTTGGTTTACCATTCGGCTATTTCCCTAATCAAAGCAGAGGTACAAATGGTATTATTATTCCCACTTATGGAAACTCTCCAGCTCTTGGTTTTTATTTAACTGGTGGTGGTTATTATTATAAATTTCAAAAGCGAAAAGATGGTAAGTATTCTCCGTTGGCTAATCGTTTGTCATTCGCATTAACTGGAGACATATACTCAAGAGGAAGTTGGGGGCTAAGAAATGTAATTGATTATAATAATAAATATAAATTTAGTGGGAGTTTGAACACTAGTTTTCAGCAGATAATTAATGGAGAAAAAGGATTTGAAAGTTTCCAAAAAAGTAATCAATTCTTTGTTCGCTGGAACCATAGACAAGACCCTAAAGCAAGACCAAATACAACCTTTACTGGAGAAGTAAATATTGGTTCTCAAAATAAATTTAAGAATGATTATAACAATGTTACTGCTCAAAATGTATTACAAAACACATTTAATTCGAATATAGCTTGGGGAAAACGATTTGATGGAATTGTAAAAAGCAACCTGAATATAAATCTAAGACACAATCAAAGTGAAGTAACCAATAAAGTAAACTTTACACTTCCCGAAGTTGGATACAACGTTAATCGTTTTTTTCCTGGAAAGTTGCTAACAAAAGCTCATACAGGTAAGGATTATTGGTATGAGCAAATTGGTACGACTTATAGTGTAAACTTTCAAAACCTTACCTCTGCAGATTTAGATGAAGATGGAAATTTTAGTACAGATAATTTAAGGCAAAATATGCGCTATGGAGCCCGTCATAATCTTAAGGCGGCTACAGCTCTTAGATTATTCAATAAAAAAGTAAGCCTTACTCCTTCTTACAATTTTACACTTTTCAATTATTTTGAACAGACTAGAAGAAGATATGATGCTATTAACGACTCATTAATTACCGATACTATTAATGGATTAAATTTGCCATTTACTCAAAGTTTTGCAGCAGGTTTGACTACTAAAATTTATGGTTTTTACAAATTTGCTTCATTCTTACAAGGGCAAAAACAATCAATTATTCGTCATAGTATAACACCAAACGTTAACTTTTCTTACCGTCCAAATAATTCTTACCAATACGAATATCAGACAAATAGTATTGGAAACACTAACTTTGCAAACCTTTACCAGTCTGGGATATACGGTATCCCAACATCTGGAGAATCTGGACGACTTGGTTTTAACTTAGTTAACGCGCTTGAGTTAAAACAAAAAGATTTAGAAAATGACTCAACTGATAACCCTTATAAGAAAGTTAGCATTTTAGACAATCTAACATTTTCTTCAGGGTATGATTTATTAAAAGACTCATTTAACTTAGATGTAGTTAGAATTACAGGAAGAACTAAACTATTTAAAAACTTAGTTACGCGTTTTAATGCTACTTTAGACCCTTACTCCTACGATAATGGAGAACGAAAAAAGGCATTTCAAACCAGTATAGATGGAAGTTTAGGGACTATTACCAATGCTGATTTCGCACTAAGTCTATCTTTTGCAAGTAAAAAAGGTAAAAAGAGTCAATACAGCAGTAATGCTGGTTCTGAACAAGAATTAAATGCTATCAATAGAAACCCTGATGCATATATTGACTTTAATATCCCTTGGAATATTAGTTTAGATTATAAAATTAATTATACTAAGTTATTTAGTGATGAAAGTTTAGCACTAGCCCCTTTCAGGATTAACCAAACAATAGGAATAAGGGGGGATTTAAGAATTACTGAAAAATGGATGATTAATTACTTTACCAACTATGACATTACTGAAAAACAATTTAGCTTCTCCTCTATTGATATTCGTAGAGATTTGCACTGTTGGGAATTAGCTTTTAATTGGGTTCCTTTTGGTAATTTACAAAGCTATAGCATTCAAATAAACGTAAAATCTGCAATGCTTCAAGACCTTAAGCTTCAACGAAGAAGAAATTGGTACGACAATGGGGTTAATTAACTACTTTATCCCTTTAACTTTCTGAAGATACTCATAAGCTAGTGTAATCCGTTTAAAAAAAGCCGTAGCTTTTACCACATGATCCTCTCCCAAATGTGCTACTCGATCTGGGTGATGTTTCTTAACTGCTTTTCTATATGCTTGTTTAATCTCTTGATTGCTTGCTGACTTTTTTAAATTAAAAATAGCTAAAGAATTATCTAACTTAGATTGCGATCGAAATTGCTGTTGCTTAGTTCTTTGCTTTTTATGATTATGGTTACTTCTTTGTTGTGAAGAACGTTTTGTTTTTGTTCTTTTTTTATGATCTATAAACTCTGCATCAGGATAAGGAATATAAGAGCTGAAATAAACTGCAGTAATAGAGTTGAGTTCTTTTTCAGAAAGCCCTATACTTTTTCCAAGCCGAAAAATAAAAGCTAATTCTTTATTATTTACCTCTTTATCAGATTCTGCTAATTCAAAAAGATAATACAGTAAAGTATATTTATGTTTTTTTGTAAAATACAAATTAACACCCTCTACCATAGACTCAAGCACAATATTCCCTTTTAAACTAGATGTAAGGTTAACTTTTTTCTTTCTGTACAAACCTAATAACCATATCAAATCGCTTTTCTTTTTTTTATCTAAAAAATGACTAAAAAATTAATTAATAAAATTAATTTCTTTTACCGTAAATTTTTTATCTATAGTTACCAAATGTAATGAACAAAGTACTACGACCACATTGAATTGATC
>CALDTD010000246.1 GCA_937924345.1 uncultured Flavobacteriales bacterium
AAAAGAAAGCGTAAATATTTATCCCAACCCAGTGCAAGATTATTTAACAATTGAAACAGTTTTTTCTACTATTAGTTATCAAGTTTTTAATTCGGTTGGTCAATTAGTAAAACAAGGAATAACGAAGCAAGTAGGTTGTTCTAATTTACAACGAGGAGTTTACACTATTCGTATTCTAAATAATGAAGAAGGTCTAATCTTTAAGTTTATCAAGAAATAATATTAGAGGTAAGAGGTATGTCATTAACCTATGTAGTTGCTTAAGTTTAAGCGATCAATTTTATATCTGTTTTACATTGCTTGTCCATTCGTTAGTTTAAATGGTCTATTCGTTAAGTGGATTTATTTATGGATTAGTAATGACATATTTTAGATAAATATAAATTTTAATACTATGAAAAAAATACTACTAGGATTAGCGTTTACTAGCGCATTCGGAGCAAACGCTCAAATTACAAACAATTTACAAGCAGAATATTTATTAGATGGTAATATTGAAGATTCGCATAATTCAAATGATTTAACAAGCCCTGGAGGATTTTTAACTTACGGAAGTAATAGATTAGATCAATCAAACTCAAGTTATGATTTTAATGGTTCGAGTGAGTTAATATCACCTGTAGATTTATCTGCTATGCAGGAAAAGTCAATTTCTTTATGGTTTATTACAGATCAACCAGGCGGTTTAATAGGTCACGATGGGGTTTCGGGAAATGCACCAATACTTTATATAGGGTCAGATGAAAAGTTAAAGGGTAAGTTTTGGGATGGTAGCCAAGGTTCAGTAAGTTCCTCAAATACAATTTTAACCGATTCTGTTTGGCATCATGTTGTAATAACAGCTGGTCCAAGTGGTCAAAGAGCATATTTAGATAATCAATTGGTTGGAACAACAAATGTTGCTCCAGTCTTTAATGCTAATTTTGTTTTGGATAATACCACTATTGGTTATGTAATTGCATCTAGCTGGCCTGCACGTCCAAACAATGAATATTTTAGTGGAAGTATTGACGATGTTAGAATTTATGACACAATTATAAGCCCAAGTATTGTTAATGAACTTTACAATACTCCAGTATGGCAGTCTCCTTATGATTTAGATACTTTATATGTAAACAAAAATGCAACAGGGGCAAACAATGGTTCTTCTTGGGCTGACGCCTATACAGACGCTAGGGATGCATTTATAAATACTACCCCAAATTCAGAAATATGGATAGCACAAGGAGTGTATAAAAGAAATTCATCTGATAGAAATACTGTTTTTGGATGGATAAAAGATTCTGTTCGTGTTTTTGGAGGTTTTGTTGGTAACGAGACTGATAGAAATCAAAGAGACTGGAATGCAAACCCAACAGTTTTTACTGGAGATATAGGTGTTGCTAATGATTCTTCAGACAATGTATATACCGTGTTTGTTGGTGGAATAGGTGGTTTAAATTATCAACTTATTGATGGGATAAAGATTACTGGAGGAAATTCAAGTGAAGACTCTTATCCAAATGTAAACACTGTGGGTGGAGGTATAACTCTTGACTCTGATGTAAATCTTACCGAAATTAAAAATGTTGAGTTTTACAATAATTATGCGAAGCAAGGTGCAGCAATTTCTGTTTATGGTTTTTCTGGTGATGACTGTAAAATTATACTAGAAAACGTAGTTGCACATAATAATAGAGGTAAATCTAGTGCTTTTGGTCATTTTAGAGCTTCAAATCAAGCTGGTATAGAAGTAGAAATGAAAAACTGTTTAATTCATGACAACGAAGCAATTGGTACAAATGAAGATTTTGGAACTGTTTTGATTCTAGGGTCTAATGCTAATATTAACAATGTAATGGATGCTTCAATTACGAACTGTACATTTGCCAACAATACTTATAATACAGGAAACTTAAGCAAAGGGATGATTAGAATATTTAATCAAACTAATGCGCCTAGCACTTTAAATTTTACCAACAATATTTCTTATGGGAATAATATAATAGAAATTACTTCTAACAATAGGAATAACGTTTCTCAGCCTTTCCCAACTATTGACTTAAATAATAATATTTTAGAAAATGGTATAGACTTTACTGCTTCAGTAGAAAATAGTACTTTAACATCTGACCCTCTTTTTAATACAGGTTATACGTTGCAAGTAGGCTCTCCTGCAATTGATGCAGGTACTCAGGTTGGTATTATTCCTTCTATTGTAGACTTAGCAGGAAACAATAGAGTTTTTGGTACAGAAATAGATTTAGGTCCTTTCGAGTATGGTGCTTCTGCAGGTCCAACAAGTATTGCTGAAGAAACTGAAAATCAAATAATAGTCTATCCAAACCCTACAAATGGAGTTGTTCATTTCAAAACAGAAGAGCAAATTTCAAGTGTTGAGGTTTATAATTTACAAGGACAATTAGTTGAGCAATTTATGGCTGTAAGTTCTATTAATATTAGTCATTTAATTGCCGGGGTTTATTTAGTGAACTACACAACAGAAAGCGGTTCAAAATTAACTCAGCAATTAATAAAAAGATAAAAAAATGAGAATAATATTAATTACAATAGTCGTTTTTTCTTCACTTCTAATTACTAATGCCCAAGAATTTTTCCATGAAGATGGGTATGCTTTTCAGGGAAGTAAAACTCCTTTAATAGAGAAAGATAATTCTGGTAAATTAATTTCTACAGGAGGCTTTACTACAAATGTAATGATTGATGGTAATTTGGTGGCAGGAAACGCCAGTCAAGCTAATAGTTATGTGGTAAAACACGCACCAGACGGTAGTGTAGATTGGTATAAAACAATGTTTGCAGAGAACTCTGGATCGCAAGATCAGGCGAATATTGTAGCACTGTCAGTGGATGCAAATGATAATGTTTATTTGGCAGTAAGGTACTATGGAACGTTAAACTTTGATGGAAATACTTACGCGTTTCAAGCTCGCGATATCGCTATTATTAAATTAAATTCCTCGGGAATAACTCAATGGGTTAAGCGTTTAGGAGCGAATTCTGGATTTGATGAAATATACGACATGAATGTAGATTC
>CALDTD010000247.1 GCA_937924345.1 uncultured Flavobacteriales bacterium
CAGTACAGATTTAACATATTTCGATAATATTATACCCTGCGGAATACAAGACAAAACGGTAACTTCAATAGAGAGGGAGTTAAAAAGAGAAGTAGATTTTGAAGAAGTAAAAGCTAAGGTTAAAAAGAATTTAGCACTAATATTTGATTATAAATATCAATGAAAAAAGACATTCATATACCAGAAGTTTCGGACGTAGGAATTGCTATAGTTAGAGAAGCTGACAAGGAGACACAATTACAAATTTGGAATGTTTATCTAGTTAACTTTAGAGAAGATAAATTAGTTAATACGTTTGTTTCTTCAAAAGGCTATGGATTGGTTAATAACGAGCAAAAAAAGACCGTAAAAGTTAATTATTTCCTTAAAGACATTCCTCCAAAATCTTATAAGTTGATTGAACCAATTATAGAAGATGTTTTTGCATTGTCTAATGAATATTTTCTAACGTTTTATATTGATGGGGTAATTCACGATAAAAAATTTATTTTCGTTGCAGAATCTATACAAGAAGATTATTTCTCTATGATTGATATTATTGGTAAAAAGGGTGTAATCATTAAATAATGCATACTTTTTACGTTAAAAATATAGAGGAGAAGACTACTTTTTCTGAAACAGAGTCTAAACATGCTGTTAAGGTTTTACGACTTAAAAATGGGGATAAAGTTCGTTTAGTTGATGGAAATGGTACTGAAGCATTTTCAACGATTTTAAGCGATCATCACAAATATTGCGAAGTAGTTGTAGATAAAGTTATAAAAGACGATAAAAAACAATTTAAAATAGCTGTTGCTATTGCTCCTACAAAGAGTAATGATCGAACAGAATGGTTTTTAGAAAAAGCAATTGAAATTGGATTGACAGATTTTATTCCCATTATCTGTAAAAATGCTGAACGTAAAAAGTTTAACGAAGCTCGTTGGGAGAAAGTTGCAATTGCCGCTTTAAAACAATCTCAACGGCTATGGAAAACAACCATTCATAAACCAATAAAATTAGACGCGTTTTTAAATACTAATTTTGATGGTCTAAAAAGTATTGCCTACTGTGGTGAGTTTGATAAAGAAGCATTTAAGAACAAAGTTGATGCTAATAAGAATCAATTGATATTAATTGGTCCCGAAGGAGATTTTACTCCAAATGAAACAGCGTTAGCTTTTAAACAAGGTTTTAGTCCTGTTACTTTAGGTGAGAATAGATTACGTACAGAAACAGCAGGTGTTGTTGCGTGTACGTTAATGAAGTTTGCTTAATTCTTCTTTCTGTTTTTTGGTTAATTTTTCTACAACTAAATCGTAGGAATCTTTTACCCATTCATAAATTTGTTTATCGCTTACATCGTGGTTAATTAATACAGTGTTCCAATGTTTTTTACTCATATGATAACCAGGTAAGACTCCGTCATATTTTTCGCGTAATTCTATAGCATATTCAGGATCACACTTTACATTTATTTGCTCAAAGAGTTCAATATTGGTAAGGGTAAATATTTTTCCCATTACTTTAAATACTAATATCTTTTCGTCAAAAGGAAGACTTTCGCTTGTTCCTTTTAAGCTAAGGCAGTAATTTCTATAATCTTCAATATGCATTACAAATCTTCTTCGTCAAATTCTTCCAATAACTCTTGTTTTGGAACTTCTTTCTTTTTTTCAGTATCAACACCTAAATTCTTTAACCATTTTGGAGTTTTTTTCTTTTTTTTCTCCTTATTATTCTGCTCTTCTTCAGTAGTTTTTGGTTGATCATTTTCTTCCCAATTTTCTATTTCAAAAGTCGGTTCTTTTAGTTTCTCTTTTGTTTTTTTTAATGTGCTATCTTTTTTAAATAGTCCAAATTCTTCTTTGAGAATAGATTTTACATTTTGCTTTTCTTCTGTTCTATTTTCTTTTCTACTTGCTTTCTTTTCTGTTTTATCAATTTTGTAATTAAGATCAGTCAAAGGTCCAAATACATGTAAGAAAATTACTTTTCCTAAACCATCGTCTTCTATTGGACCAAAATCCTCTACGTTTTTATTTTTGATTAAAATATCTCTTAGTCCAAAATTAAAGTGGTAATCAATATTATTATCAAAAGAATGTTCCCCAGACAATGTAATGTCTAAAATATTAGATTTAATAGTTGTTTTTGGAATCGTTATAAGGCTGTTTTTAATCTTAATTCGATTAGAAAGTTCAGAAAATTTAATTTTATCAATCTTCTTTTTTAGTCGCTTTGTATCTACAATTTTGTTAACGAGTTTATTACCATCTAAATAATTTGCTAATTCAATCATGGTAGAATGGTTTGTTAGCATTCCGTTAGTAATTTTAGTTTGCGCATTTACAGTTATAGACGGATAATTTAAATCGAAACTTGGCGTAAATAGCATTCCAAAATCAAATAAAAGACTTCCTTTACCTTTTATGTTTTGATCGGTTAAAAAGTCTTGACTAAAATTATCTACTGATGTAAAAAAAGCTTGTATATCTATACCATCTAATTTAGAATTACCAGTCCATAAAAATTCATTTGTTGCTGTTTGTTCCAGTTCAGAGTTAAACAAGACATTTCCTCCACTTGTTTTAAAGGTTAAATTTTTAGTATATAAATGTTGATTTTTTAATGCTATTTGACCAGAAATATTTTTCGCAGTAAACTTTTCGTAATTCAATTCATTAAATTTTGCAGCTATATTTACCTGAAATTGATGCGGTAAACGAACTGTATCCTCCTTTATTTTGTTATCTGCAACTTCATCAGTTTTCATTTGATGAATCAAGGCTGTTAAGTCTAGTTTTTTACTAGAAACCGAAGCATCAATCCAAACCTTATTAGAATGGTCTAAAAAGTAAGGAATAAGGTTTCTAATCTTTGTATTTCCATTAAAAGTAGAATTAGCTACAGTTCCTTCAAAATTTTGAAATGCAATATCGTTTTGATTAAGGACTCCTAAACCAGAAAGGTTAGTATAAATTAAGTTATTTTCTGTAGTTGAAATATTAACATTTTCAAAGTTTATAGCACCTTTTGAATTACTAATTTTAAATTGATCATTTATATACTTTCCGGTCAAATTGTAATTAATTGCAGCTTTACCATCTAATGTTTTTATAACAGGAGAAGCGATAAACTGATTTACAATACTTAAATCTAGATTTGATTGAATAGAGGTCTTAACTTGCATATTAGCAAAGTCTTTTAAAGTTAAATAACCAGAAAAATCTCCTCCGTCATTAGTTAATTGCCCTTTTATATTATTTAGCCTTAAAAGTTCATTTTCTGTTTTATTTTTATTGTAAAAAGTACCTGAGAACGACAAGTTATTTAAAGAAACACCAGTTTCTTTTTCAGTCAATTCTCCTTGTTCTAAATTAAAGTTTGCTTTTATAATAGGCGTTTTTTCTTTTGCTATTTCACCTTTTATTGTAGCTACAAAATTTAGTAAACCTTTACTATCGTATTTTTTTAAACTGGTTAAAAAAGCTGGAGGAAATACAGAAAAAATAGAAATAAATTTAATATTATCACCTTTTATATTTAAATCAATTTCTGGATTTTTATCTACTTCGCTTGAATATCTTCCAGTTATCGAAAAGTTTAAATCTTCTAACCTTAGTTTTCCTTTTTTTATGGTATAAGCCTGTTTTTGGGTATCAATTAATAAGTCTAAATCTAGTGCTGCATTTTTTTTAAAGACGTAATTTACACTATCATTCATAAAGTTATTTACAAATAAATCTCCTTTAGTTTTTAAACGATAATTTATATCCGAGAAACGCCCTGTTAATTTTAAATCCTCAGTATTTATATCAAATAACTGTCGTTGAATTGCATTTGAATAAGCAATTTTTAGTCCATTAAACCTTACCTTTTCTAAATCAAAGGAAAATTGTTTATCAGTAGTAGAGGTGTCTTCCTTAACAATCGAATAATTATCTTTACCAGCCTCGTTTATTTTTAGATATGCAATAGTGTTGGTTGCTTTTACATCTTTAATGGCGTATTTACCATTAATTAAATCCATGAAGTTGAGGTTGAGATACAAGTAATCTATAGTAATCATAGTATCTTTTTTAGATGTACTTAATTGATCTGCAATAAATACATTTTTAAACCTTAGCGAAGCCATAGGAAATTGATCGATTAGTGTTAAATCAATTGATTTGACTTCTACTTTAGTTGTAAGTTGCTCATTTATTTTTTTTACAGCAAACTGTTTTATTTCATCTTCATAAAGATTTATAACTAATAGAGAAAGTCCTATAAATATCACCACCAAAATTCCCAAAGAGGCAATAATCCGCTTTGTCCATTTCCACCATATTAGCTGTTCTTTTTGTTCCAAATTTTTAGTAGTTTTCTAGGTAAAATTAACTTGAATTACAATGCATTTATTTCATTTTTAAAAAAGATACATTGGACTAACTGTTGAAAAGTTACGTTATATACCAACTTAAGTTTCAAGATTCTTAAGGTCTAGCGGTGTATTTATATAGTTGATATCTATAAATTCATACTTTTGATATTTAAAACTAAAAAGCAGTAATGGCAATTATAACAGGAATATTATTAGGGTTAAGCACATTACTTTTTATAGGTCCTGTTTTCTTTTATCTTATACAAACTACATTAGAAAATGGTATAAAGTCTGGGATGTCAGTCGCTTTTGGAATAATTTTAGGAGATATTATTTGTGTTTTATTAGCTGTATATGGTGTAGGAAAGTATTTAGAAAATAATATTGTTCAATACTGGTTTACAGTGATTGGAGGTGTTTTACTCATTGTTTTGGGAATTAAATCTATATTATCTCCTTCTCAAATTAATTTTGATGGGAATAACTTAGCTTCAAAAAAGGTAATAAAAACAGGTTTAAATGGTTTTTTAATCAATTTTATTAATCCTTTTGTGTTCGCCGTTTGGTTTGGTTTTTATACTTACCTTAAGAATAAATATACTTCAAGTTCTGATGTTAACTTGGCATTAGTCTTTATACTGCTTACTATATTTATAACAGACTTAATAAAAACATTTTTAGCACAAAAAGTTAAACAATTTATTACGCTCAATACATTTAGTAAGTTCTTAAAAATAATAGGTTTAGTAATGATTTGTTTTGGAATAAGATTATTATACCTTTTATTTACTACTTAAAAAGTAAAAATAGATAAACAATGTTTCCAAATATAATTACTGTTCTTTGTTCTGCTGTTATTCCTTTATTTATTGGGTTTATTTACTATAATCCAAAGGTTTTAGGTAAGCCATGGATGGAAGCTAGTGGGATGACAGAAGAGAAAATGAAAGGAGCAAATATGCCAGTTCTATTAATAACAATGTTTGTTTTAAGCTTTTTCACCTCTATTATCTTATTTACGTTGGTTGTTCATCAAACAGATATTTACTCTTTATTGATGAATGAAAAGGGTTTTGAAGAAGAAGGTTCTGCTGTAATGAATACCATTAATGATTTAATGGCGAAGTACGGAACAAACTTTAGAACGTTCAAACGCGGTGCTTTACACGGAACTATTTTAGCGATATTTTTTGCATTTCCAATACTACATATTAATGCAATGTTCGAACGTAAATCTTTTAAATATACTGCTATTCACACAGGGTATTGGATTGTTTGTTTAGCATTAATGGGAGGCATCTTATGCCAATGGGGATAGTTAATTTCCTGTAATTCTTTTTATTAGGCTAGAAAATACATTGGCTAATTTACTTTTGTCGAATTCAGGATCTATTTTTTCTACAGAAACATTTCCATCTTTTTCAGAAATTAGATACATCCAAGGGAATTTATCTTCGAAGTTTAATCCCATTTGTCCAAATCTTATATCAGTAAAAATTAATCCTTCTTCTACTTCTTCAACAAGATACATTCCTGTTGAAATTTTAATTAATTGCTGAACAGCTTTTACTTCTTTATAAGGCTCTAATAGGTGATGGTTTTTCGAAAATTCATTTGAGAACTCAATTTTCTGAGAGTCAAATAAAGAATAGTAACCCATTTTAAACCCTGTTTCTGTTTCTACTTGAGCATTCCATAAAATAGTGTTAAAAGGAGTAGGTTTGGTTTCTAAATCGACATAACTTATCTCTTGTTGGTTTAATTCCTGTTGAAATTGATAATACCCAATTCCTTTAGATACAAAAGACCAAAGCATATAGGAAGAACTTATAATTAACCCTAGATTATTATATCTTCTACGTTTAGGATGTGTCCTATGGTAACACATAGCAATAATTACAAAAGCAAGAAATGGAATGGTATAAAAAGGATCGGCAACAAAGATATTCTTAAATGCTAATCGATAATCAAACGGCCAGAAAAACTGTGTTCCCCATGTCGTGTTAGCGTCTAATAAAGGATGTGTAACTAAACTCCAAAAAAAGAGTTTTCCCCATTCATAAGCTGTTGCAGTCGACTTAATTTTTACTTTATATATTAAGTATAATAAGCCCAATATTAACAATGGAATACCGATTTTTAAAACGACAAAAGGTGTAACAAAAGTGCTAATTCCAAAAACAGATAATACCAAAAAGGCTAGTGTTAGCTTTTCATTTTTGTAAACACTACACCCAAGTAATACACCCATTAAGATAGAAAAGACTAAAGAATGAGAAACTCCTCTGTGTAATTCCGTTGCAGTTATTTGATCAGTAAAAAAACGAATAAAAACGTCTAAATCTGGAATCGTACCAGCAATTGCTCCCCAAAGCATAGCTCTGGTACCTATTTTTTTACCCAAAGTAGCTTCCCCTACAGAAGCTCCTAATACTATTTGAGTTAACGAATCCATTGATTAATATTTAAAATTAGCTTTAAAAGGCTTTCTTAATTCGTACTCACTTGGAGTAATAAAATGAAACATTGGTTTTAATAAAAAGTTAGAGAAACTGTTGTTATGTTTTGCATACAATTTCATATTTATAGGTTTTGCACCTAAAGCACTTTTAATCAATTCGCTAGTTCTACCAAATTGTAACATTTCTATTTTGTTTTCTATTGCTAGTTCTACATAATTACATAGTAAACGTTGGTAAATATTTAACTCTAAATTATGATTATAATCTAAACCGACATAGTTAGCGTCCATTACATTACCATTTATAAAAGCAGTACTAAAACCAACTAGCTTTTCTTCTAGAAATAATGCTGTTAGAATAAAATTTTCGTTTAATAATTGTTTAAAGTTTACAAAAGCCTTAACATTAATTACTCCGTAGCTATAATTTGCTTTTTGGGCTACATTAAGTAATAATTTACTTATTGTATACTTGTGTTCTATTATTTCTTCTTTAGTAAGCTTTTTTAGATTTAATAAGTTCGATTTACTGAAGATACTATGAATTCGGGTTCTATATTTAGTTTTCATACTAAATAAATAATCCTCAAATGTTTTCCAGTCTTTGTGAATAGGCAAAACCATGTTTACATCTGCTAAAAAGGAAGAATACTTTACCGAAGTAAAGTCTGATTCTTTGTAGATAGAGTGAGGATAAAAATCTTTTAATAAGACAATAGAAAATTTATTTTCTTCGTTTTGTTCTTTTATTAATTGAGTAATTTTTCTAAGTTCTTTTATAACTAAAGATTGGTCAAGACCTTCAATTGCTAAAAATCCATTTTCGCCACTGCAAAAAACATTACCACAGACTAAAATATTTGCGGAAATTAGAGTTGGATTATTATTGCTTGTAAACTTTACAACTTGAAAAACAGAAATTAAAAATGGTTCTTTATTTTCGTTGTAAGAAATAGAATAGTAGAACTGCATTTCTTTATGCATTGCCAATTCTAACCCTTTAAGGTAATCAATTGAAAGATAAAGATTGTAGTTTGTTTTCCAAACAGTTTCCCATTCTAATTTATTAACCTCCAAAATGGATGAATAGAGAGAATTTTTTATGTGTGAGGAAATTATCAACTCAATTTATAAGCAAACGCTAAAATATAAAACATTAGCTTTAGTTGTTTATTTATGTCTGTTTATATCACTTTACATGTGTTTAGGAGAATTTTTATAAATAGACTAAGTTTATTTAGTAATTTTATTCGAACAATTTTTTTTATTTATGAGTTCAGCAATTATATTAACTATCATATTGAATGCTTGATCAAAGTTTAATTTCAAATCCTGTTTTTTTAAATCTAAAGCTAAATACTTTAATAAAAGTAAAGCTATTAAGTTTACAGATAATATAAATTCTATGAAATATTTACTATTAATTAAATTTATTTTTTTTTCCTTTATTTTCTACTCACAATGTGGATCTGGATCAACCTCGATACCTACAGCTGGAGTTTCAATTTATGATCCTTTAACTTCTTGTGCTCCAGCTTGTCAACAAGTTGATGATCCAATATCACCATCTGTAAGTCCAAATACTGTTTTAACTTTTACAACTGATTATTTTACTGAAGGGCCATGCTATTATTTGGGTTCTGTTTATGCTCTTTATTCAGATGGAACCACAGAACTAATGGTTTCATATACAGAGATAACGCCTACACCAACAACAACTTTCTCATTTACAACTACAAAAACATTAGTAGCAATAAGGGTAATTTCATCAACAACATGTCCTGAACCTAATGATGGTGAAGAACAAAGTGAGTTTTCTATTGGTATAGGTAATATATGTGCAACCCCTGTTTGTACTCCTGGATCCAATACAACAAGTACCGCTTCAATTTGTGAAAATCAAACCAAAGCACTTACTGCTAGCGCTGGAGGAGGGACTTGGAGTATAGTCAGTGGAGGAGGTAGTGTAAGTGGTAATACCTAC
>CALDTD010000248.1 GCA_937924345.1 uncultured Flavobacteriales bacterium
CAGTTACTGGATCGGTTATCATAAAAGCCATTCCAAACATAAACCCTCCTAAAAACACTTGACGTAAAGCTGGTAATTCTAAATAGCTATTACCACCAACCATATTAAGTGTAAAAGCCATCAACAATCCTCCTAAGAAGAATGAAACCATTACTTTCCAACTTGCAACACCTGTTTGTAATAATAGTGCAGCACCAATTAGAATTGCAATAGTTGATGACTCTCCTACAGAACCAGTGTAAAAACCAGTAAAAGCTTCGAATAATGAAGGAACTTTTGACATTAAAACTTCTGCTTCTGCAACTAATCTAGTAGCTTCTTCTTGCATTTTAGCTGCTTTTTCTGGAGCAGCATTCGCAGCTAACCCCATTAACTTTGCAGCTTTTTCTTGAGCAATTCCAGTTGCGGCCAAATTTCCAAGTGGAGTAGCTCCAGATGCTCCGTCTGCCAATTGCCCCGATGCTTGCATTTCAGAAAAACCAGAAATCCATACTTTATTTCCAGACAACTTTGTTGGATAAGCAAAGAATAAGAATGCTCTAGCTGTTAATGCTATATTCATAATGTTCATTCCTGTACCTCCAAACACTTCTTTACCAATTACAACAGCAAAAACTGTCCCTACACCAACCATCCAAAGTGGTGTATCTATTGGCATAATTAGTGGAATTAACATTCCCGAAACCAAAAAACCTTCATGAACTGTATGGCCGTTTTTTATTGCAAAAATAAACTCAACACCTAGTCCAGCACCGTAAGAAACTACAATAATTGGCAAGATTCTTAATGCTCCGTGAAGGAAAGCATCAAAAAATGGAGGTGCCATTATACCTTGAACATAATAGTGTTGTAATCCTATATTGTACATCCCAAACAATAAAGAAGGTACCAATGCTATAATAACTAGCATCATTGTTCTTTTTAAATCTATAGCATCTCGAACGTGTGCTCCTGATTGTGTTGTATGATTTGGTGTAAAGACCAATGTATCTAATGCATCAACAAGTGGGAAATATTTCTTTGTCTTTTCCGACTTATTTAAAAACGCATGTGCATTATCAAATGTTTTTCTTAAAAATTTCATTTTCTTTCTAATTTCATCTATTAATTACATACACTCTTCTCTAATGACATCTAATCCTTGTCTTACAATCGCTTGTGACTCGATTTTTGATGTACATACAAATTCGCATAATGCAAAATCTTCTGGAGCAACTTCATATATCCCTAAATTTTCCATAGCATCGATATCATTTATAACTATAGATTTTAATAAATGAACAGGATAAACATCCATAGGAAAAACTTTCTCGTACTGTTCCGAAACAACAAAAGCTCTTTCTTCTCCATTTAAGTTGGTATCAATATCATATTTTTTTGACTTTGGCATCATCCAAGTTGGAAATGCTCTAGAAGCTGAAAAACGATCAAACCCTAACGCAAGCCAACCTTCAGTTAGGAAAAATTTATATTGATTACCTTCTGGCAAAGCTGTTAGTTGATAGTCGTAAAAACCTAAATAACTTCCAGTTTCTTCAACTTTAACACCTGTTAAAGCATTACCAGAAACTAAACGTGTATCTTGAGTTTCTACATTCCCTTTAAAAATAGTTGAAAGTTCAGATCCAATTATTGTTTTAAAATACTTTCTATTCTTTGCTCCTGTACCTGTAAGCGCTACATATTTTGAAGCATCGTATTTTCCAGTTAACAAATACCTACCGATGATTGCAACATCTTGAGCATTAACAACCCAAACAACTTCTCCTTTAGAAATTGGATTAATATGGTGAATTTGAAAACTTACATTTCCTGCAGGATGAGGACCAGAAACATTATTCTTTGTAACTCCTTTGACTTCCTTGAATGCCTTATCTGCGGTTCCATTAGTTTTTAACTGCAAATTAATATTACCATCTGTTAATTTTGACAAAACAGAAACCCCAGCTTGAAATTCAGCATCATTCCCGTGCATTAAAAAATCGTAATCTGGAGCTAATGGATGAGAATCAAAACCAGAAATAAAAATAGCTTTTGGTTCATCTTCTGGATTTGCAACAATATCTAAAGGACGCATTTTAATCATTGGCCACATTCCTTTAGATAGCAACAAAGACTTAGCTTCTTCCTTAGAATATGACTCAGGCGATTTAACTTCTGCAATTTTATATTCTATTGCTGAGTCTGCTTCTATAATTACTTCAAGGATTTTTCTTTTCGCCCCTCTTTTAATTTCTTTTACTGTACCACTTACAGGAGACACATATTGTATTTGATCTCTATATTTATCAAAAAAGATTGGTGTTCCAGCCTTAACTTTCTCTCCTTCTTTTTTAATCATTTTAGGTGTTAATCCGTGAAAATCGGTTGGCTTTATTGCAAAAGTCTTTGCCATAGGCGCATCTACTTTTACTTTATCTGCTTCCCCTTTCAAACGGATATCCAGCCCTTTACGAATTTTAATCGTTTTTGACATACAGTTTATTTTCAAAATTTAGCAACAAAAATAAAAAATAACTGTTTATAATTGTAGCTTATATAAGTTATAAGAAGCAAAACACACTAGTTTAGAATGATTCCAAATAAAAGAAATTACTCCATTTTAATTAAAACACTTATTATATTTTTTTTGAGCTCGGTTAGCTGTTCTGCAATTGTTCGAAAAACAAATATAAAGAGCCAAAGTAGCTTAAATAAAGTACCTGTAAAATCAGAAACTTTTAGAAAAAATATAGCTACCGTTTTGTTGTATAAAAAAAACTTAGACTTATCGGATCCAGTAATAAAATTAAACACAAATGAATTCTTAGAATTCCACTTTGATGTTTTTGACGCAGACTTCGAAAGTTTTCAATATCGAATAATTCATTGCAATGAAGATTGGACTCCCAGTGATTT
>CALDTD010000249.1 GCA_937924345.1 uncultured Flavobacteriales bacterium
CTTTTACCTCTACATGTGTTAAACTTCTATATTGACCATCTTTAGCAGCATAAGTGTGTCCGGAAGCTTCAACTGCTCTAAAGTCATTTCCAGTTGCTATAACTACAGCATCAATTCCATTATAAATTCCTTTGTTGTGCGTTGTGGCTCTATAAGGTTCGATTTGAGCAATGTGAACAGCTTGTTTAAATTTCTCTACAAATAAATCAGCAGACATATTTGTCCCTTCTGTAAGTTCTTCAACTTTACAACTAACTTCCGAACGAACAATACATTCAGGTGTGTAGTTAGAAAGAATACACATAATAATATTTACCGATCTTTCTTTCTCAGTAAGCATTTCATCTTTAGCTAATTGCTCTTTTAGTGTTTTTGCAAATTGTTCTAATAGGCTATTTATAAAATTCGCCCCCATAGAATCGCAAGTATCAAACTTAGCCATTAACTGATAGTAGTTCGGTTCTAAATCTGATTTGTTGATGAGTTCAATTTCTAAAATACCACCACCTCTTTTATTCATATTGGCAGTCAGCTCTTTTGTATCTTCAAAGAATTGTTGTTTTGTTCGTTTAAAAAATGTTCTTAGATTTTCGTATTCACCATGCCAAGCAAAGTGGACATGACCAACTTTTATCATTGAAACAACTGCTGCTTTAAAACCACCACGATTGAGCCAAAAACTTGCTGATTTTGCAGATGCTGCGACAACTGAACTTTCTTCAATTGCCATAGGAATGCAGTAAACTTTATCGTTTATTTTAAAGTTAGGTGCTATGCCTAAGGGAATATAGAAGTTCGAAATAGTGTTTTCTATAAATTCGTCGTGTAATTGTTGAGTTTTTTGGTTTTGATGCCAATATGATTTTAAAAAATCTTTTTGAGTTGAATCATTGTCGAGGTAGTGTTCAGTGATCCAGTCAATTTTTTCCTCTTTGGTAAACTTACTGAACCCTTTAATTATTTTATTTTCCATTTATATTTACTATCAAAATATCAACTACAAATATACTTAATGACTTTACATAAAAATTAGGTTATATCTGAAGATATTAACAACGGAAGCCTGTAGGTGTTATTTTTGTTGATAGTTTAAAAAATGTTAATTTTAAGAAAAAATAATCATGAAATTTTATTTACTAGTTTTTCTACTGTTTCATATCATCAATTCGTTGGTGGCTCAAATTGGGGTAAATATTAATAAGGTTAATTCTATATATGTAGAGTTGGATGATAATCAAGAGATCAATAAGGGTAAAACAGTTGAATACAGAGTTAAAGCCAAAATGAGGAATGGTAAAATTAAGGATATCACAAAAAGTAATAATTTAAAGTTAGAAGGAGAGGGAATAAAATTAATAAGTTCGGATAAAATATTGATTCTTCCTTCAGAAGATTGCAGTAAAAAAAAGTAAGTTTAAGTTTTATATTTTTTAAAAAAACATAAGTATTTCTCAAGAATATGATCTAGCTTTAAATTATAGAGGAAATATTCAGTTAGATTTCTCTGGTGCCAAAGGGAAAGATGGAGATGACGGGGGGAACGGAGCTTTTAAAGGGGCTATCTTTAAAGATGGTGCTGTTGGCGAAAGTGGAACCTCTGGTTAAGATGGTGAAGATGTAAAGGATTTAAAATTATTAATGGTTCAAGACTCTGTTAGTTTAGATGCATACTATTAGAGTGTTAGAAAATTCAAATTTATTTTGTTATCAATCTACAGAGGCGAGACCATTTGTCTCTGTGAATATTTCTGGTGGTAATGGAGGTTCTGGTGGCAATGGAGGTTCTGGAGGAAACGGTGGAACAATTGAATTGATTTTACATGAGAATGTTGCAAATCTTAAGTCTAATATTAAAGTAGATAATAGAGGTGGATTTCCAAGTAACTTTGGAGTTGGAGGGAAACCTGGATTAGGAGGGAAACTTTTATCTGATGGTTCTGCTTCTGATGGTCAAATAGATGATACCGGTTTTGCTGGTGAGGTTGTTTATAGAGGGGCAGTACCAGTAATTAAAATTATCTCCGATTATAATTTCACGTTTTAATACTTTTTTTGATAGTAGTTTTTTAACAAAATTTAGAAACTAAGGAAACAAAATTCACACAAAACGTTTCCTTAGTAGAAAAACGTTTCTATCTTTGCATTGTTAAATTCAGAAAACAAGAATTTTTTAATGGAGGAAAAAGAGAAACAATTATTAATTGCTACTAGCGAGATTTTTTTAGTGAATGGAATCAAGAGCATGACAATGGATGATATTGCTCGAGAACTTAAGATGTCTAAAAAAACGCTTTATAAGTATGTAAAGGATAAAAATGACTTAGTTTCTAAAGCTATGGAGCTTACCATGCGAGAGAAGGAGTGTGAGTTTGATGATATTTGTAGTACAACTGAAAATTCAATTGAAGAGTTATGGAAGATAACTTTAAAAGCTTCAGAGCAATTAAAAGTTATTCATCCTTCTGTTATGTATGATATGCAACGCTTTTATCCGGAGGCTTGGGGACATTTTGAAAATCATAAAAATACGCATATATACAAATGCGTAAAAGACAACCTAATAAATGGTCAAAAATCTGGTGTTTACCGCTCAGATATTAATCCTGAAATCATTACCAAACTCTACATAGCTAGATTTGATGTAATGTTTGATTATAAAATATTTCCACCTTCTAAATTTACTTTATTCGATATACATCAAGAGATGATGAATTACCATTTTTTTGGTATTTTAAGTGAAGAAGGTATTAAACAATACAAAGAATACGAGTTAAAAAAATAAAGAAATGAAAAACAATTTTTATTTAGTAATTTTTTTGCTGCTTATCAAAACGGTGAATGGGCAACAAAGTTTTACTCTAAAACAAGCGCAAGATTATGCGGTTAAAAATAATCAAAAAGCAAAAAACGCTGACTTAGATTTGTTAATTTCAGAAAAGAAAGTGAAAGAAACTTTTGCAAGTGGTTTGCCACAAGTAAGTGCTAAAGGAGAATTCCAAAACTTTATTGATATTCCAACTTCTGTTTTGCCAGCAAATACTTTTAATCCAGCTGCACCAGCTGATGAGTTGATAGGAGTTCAATTTGGAACAAAATATAATGTTACAGGTACTGTTCAAGTAAGTCAATTGATTTTTAGTGGTAATTATATAGTAGGATTACAGGCTGCCAAAACTTATACAAGTCTTAGTAAACAAATGCAAGCTAAAACAAGTCAAGAGATTAGAAGTAGCATAGCAAATGCTTATTATACAGTGTTAGTGTTAGAAGAAAATGTAAAAACATTAGACTCAACATTGTTGAAAATGCAGGATATTTTAAAGACAACAAAAATCTTAGTCGATAATAAAGTGATGGAGGCTACAAATGCATCGCAATTAGAGTTGTCTGTATTGCAAGTAGAGAACGGTATTTCTAGAGTAAAATCACAAACAGAAGTTGCTCGTTCTTTATTAAAGATGGAAATGGGAGTAGAGCTTACTTCTAAAATAGTACTAACAGACTTATACTCTGATATTACTGCATCTGCAGAAAATTATGGAGAAGAAAAATTTATGACTGAAAATAATATTGACTATCAATTATTAGAAACCCAATACCAATTAAATGAGTTAAGTTTTAAAAATACAAACGCAAATTATCTACCTACTCTTTCTGGCTTTTTTACACATCAACGTCAAGCTTTAAGAAATGAATTTAACTTTTTCGATAGTAATCAAGATTGGTTTCCTAATACACTCTGGGGATTGTCTTTAAATATTCCAATTTTCAGTAGTGGGCAAAGAGCTGCAAAAGTTAGCCAAGCTAAATTAGAAATGGAAAAAACAAAAAATACAATGACTCAGCTTACTCAGGGTTTAAAGTTGCAAATGGTTCAAGCTAGTTCTGCTTATAATAGTGCTAAAGATGTATTTAAAACACAAAAAAAGTCTATAACTGTTGCCAAAGAAATTTTGAATAGTACTGAAATTAAATACAAAGAAGGAGTTGTTTCTAGTATGGATTTAACACAAGCCCAAAACCAATTATTACAAGCAGAAACAGATTTAACAAACGCTAGTTTTGAGTTAATTAAAGCAAAATTAGAAATAGACAAACTGTTGAATAAATTCAATTAATAAAAATTAATACCCATTTAAAAGATTTAGAAATGAAACCTAATTATAAAATCGTCTTATTACCATTTGCCTTCGCCTCGTTATTTATTACTAGTTGTGGAGAAGAACAATCATCATTAGATCAATTATTAGCCAAACAAGCTACAATTGAAGGAGAAATAAAAGCAAAAAGAGCAGAGTTAAAAACACTCGAAGAAGAGATTATAAAAATAGATACTACGAGTAAAGATGATATTAATTATCCTAGAGTTTCTGTAGTAGATTTAAAGACTCAGGCATTTAATCATTTTTTTGAAATTCAAGGGTCTTTAGAAGCAGAAAAGAATGTAATGGTAGTTCCCGAAGCAGGCGGATTAATCAAAACATTACCAGTAAAAGAAGGGCAATATATTAGTAAAGGTCAAACAATTGCTTCTTTTGATTCTCAAATTATAGCCTCTAATATAAAAGAGTTAGAAGAGCAATTAGAGTTAGCTAAATATATGTATGAGAAACAACAGTCTTTGATGGATCAAGGAGTTGGGACAGAAATTAACTTTAAACAAGCAGAAGGACAATATAAATCTTTGCAAAAGACACTAAGTACGTTAAAAACTCAAAAAGGTAAATTTGTACTAAAGGCTCCATTTTCTGGGTATGTAGAAAAAGTATTCCCTGTAGTAGGAGAAATGGCAGGTCCTTCTAGTCCAATTATTCAATTAATTGACTTGTCTAATCTTAAAGCGACTGCTAATATTTCGGAAGTCTATTTAAAGAAATTAAACGGTAATAGTTTAGTAAATGTCTTTTTTCCAGCATTAGATATAGAATTGAAAGACTTACCTGTAAAAAGAATTGGGAAGTTTGTTAACCCAGTTAACAGAACAGTAATGATGGAGGTGAATATTCCTAAAGCAGAAGGAAATATGGTCCCAAACTTAATGACGGTGATGAATGTTCGTGATTATAGAAATGAAAAAGCTATTGTTGTTCCTTCAAGTGTTATTCTTAAAGATGCTAATCAAGAGTCTTATGTTTATGTTTTGAAAGGAGACAGAGTAGCTCAAACTAAAATAAAGGTAGGTCAAAGCTATAAAGGAAAGTCAGAAGTTTTAAGTGGATTAACTGATGGGGACCAAGTTATAGATAAAGGTGCTAGAAAGTTAGTTGATGGAGATATTGTAACTGTTGTAAAATAATAAATGACACTGTACTTAATTGTACCTAATACATGCAAAAATGGACAAAAAGTCTTCAAATAATACACTAGAAAACATAAAGGAGTTCGCGTTAACGACCCTTTCTGTCAATAATCGGAAAACAGTATATCTTATTATAGCAATAATGCTTATCGGAGGTGTTTCTTCTTACATGAATATGTCTAGAGAAAGTTTTCCTGAAGTACAAATCCCTGAAATATATGTAAACGTACCCTATCCTGGTAATTCTCCTGATATAATTCAAGATAAAGTAATTAAGCCCTTAGAGAAAGAGTTAAATACGATAACAGGAATAGATAAAATAGAAGCAACTGCAATTCAAGATTTTGGAATTGTAAAAATATCATTCGATTTTTCTATTAATCCAGATAAAGCTAAGAAGCTTGTAGAGGATGCATTATCAGACGCTAGATCGGATAAAGATTTTGCTCAAGATCTACCAATCAACCCGACGGTTGCAAAAATGGATATGAATCAGATGCCAATATTAAATATTAATATTTCTGGAGATTATCCAGTCCAATTTTTAAAAGAAAAAGCAGAGTATCTTAAAGATAAAATAGAAGGACTTCCTGAAGTTACAGCTGCTGATATAAGGGGGGTTCAAGAACAAAAACTAAAAGTTGAAATACGTAAATACGATGCAGAGGCAAAGCAGGTTAGTTTTAGAGATATTGAAACAGCAATACAGAATGATCATTTAGCGATAGGAGCAGGTAATTTAAAAGTAGACGGAATTGATCACTTTGTGATAATAGATGGTAAATTTAAATCGGAAGAAGAAATAAAAAATCTAGTAATAAAACATGAGGGATCAAATGATGTGCGTTTATACGAAGTTGCAGATGTTTCTTTTGGAGATGTAGATACGGTAAGCTTTGCTCGTCAGTCTGGAAACCCAGTAGTGATGATTGATGTAAAGAAACGTGGAGGTTCAAACATCATTAATGCAATAGACAAAGTAAAAGAAATTGTAGATAATGCATGGGGAACAGAAATACCTAAGAAAACCATTGAAATTTCATTAACAAATGATCAGTCAAATCAAATTCGTTCTCAAATAAGCAATCTTGAAAATTCAATAATTTTTGGAGTAATATTAGTGGTAGGAGTTTTATTATTCTTTTTAGGGTTAAGAAATTCTTTATTTGTAGGGATAGCGATCCCTTTCTCTATGATGATGTCTGTAGCGTTTTTAAATATGGCAGGTGTTACTCTAAATATTATGGTATTATTCTCTTTAGTTTTAGCGCTGGGAATGTTGGTAGATAATGGAATCGTGGTGGTCGAAAATATTTATCGACTGATGGATGAAGAAGGTATGAATAGTTTTGAAGCTGCTAAAAAAGGAGTAGGAGAAGTGGCT
>CALDTD010000250.1 GCA_937924345.1 uncultured Flavobacteriales bacterium
ATTTAATCCCGTCGGAGCTTCACTAGTTAATAAACTATCTGGATTATTTATTTTAAAACCATCAAATCGAGTTCTAATTCCAATAAAATTTGAAGGTGTATAACGATAAGACAAATTATTAATTATTCTTGGAAAATTAGCATCAAACGACTCTAAATTTTCTTTCTTTGATTGATTTCCTATACCATAGTAATTATAAAAATAACGGTAATACCCAAGCTCTCCATCCATTTTCCATTTCTGCTTGTAATACAATTCGTAAGGTGTAAAAATGAGAATTTGTTTTTTTAAAGTATATGCAAATGAAAGACTAAACTGTGAAGGGCGCCAAGATTTTTCTTCTCCTATATTAAATGTTGCTATTCCTAAAGCACCAAAACTTAAACTTGTTTCTGGAAGGTAAAACAAAATTGGAAAAGCCGTGATTGTTCGAGTCTTAGTTGTATCCTCAATTAATGAATCTTTTTTTAGTAAAAAATTAAACTCATTATTTACTTTAGCAAATACAGTAACTGTAAAACCAAAAAAAAATAGAAATACAAAAAAGTGTTTAATCATTTTTTTCGTTTTTTTAACCGCAAAGCCTTTATCATCCAGTTATGAACATTTTTGTAGGGAGGTTGATTCTTTAAGTCTAAATTTATCCCAAAAAAAAGAGGCAAACGATATGTTTCGACAAACTCTAACAATGTTCCATCATTGTCTTCTATGTAGCCCCATTTACTTTTTGTACCTCCCATATCAAAAGAATCGTCACTGATTACTTTGAACGGAAAACTTTTTTCAGCACATTCTTGAACTAAGCTATCAAAATATTTCACATCAAAACAAAGATGTATAAACCCTAAATCACCCCATTGTCTGTCTTTAAAAACTTTTTCTCTATTCCCATCTAATCGTTCTATTAGTTCGATTTGACTTTTCCCTAACAATGGACTAAAACCTCCTTTTCGATCCTTTTTATGTGTTAATAATATTCTTCTAAACGCTCCCTCTTCACCTAATAGATTAAAATCATCAAACACACCTGTATTATCATATACAACTTCGTCATAACCTAATATATCTCGATATAACTTTAATGATTGATCAATGTCTGAAACACCAATAGTGCAACCATATATAGATCCAAGTTGATTTTTAGCGTTCTTTTTAAAAAAGTCTTTTGAATCTTTTACTTGATAAATATTATCATAAGGATCAGAAAAGAAAAACGTTAATTCTCCGCCCGATTGATAAATTAAAGGCGTTAACATTTTTACACCCTTAGTTTCTAACAGGTTATAAGTTTGCTCTACGTTACCGGATTTTAGAAAAGAATAATTTATTCCGAAATTCCCTAATTGAAAAGGATACTTAGCTTTTTGAGGAACTCTATTTGTATATTGCCAAATTTCGAATCCACTACCTCCATTAAGATTCATAAGCATAATTGCTCTTTTGGCTTCTGAAACTCCCCCCATAAAAGGGGCCATATCTTTTGCTACAGCCGAATCATCAAAAATTTGAATATCGGCATTTAATGTCTCTGCATACCATTTAGATGCTTCTACAACATTACTAACTCCAACACCAATTTGTTGAATACCATGTATGATTTTTTGCATCTAAAATGAAGTTTTTAGCAAAATATAAATGATAATTTTCAAAGGAGTTTATTCTTCTTTTTTACGATCTTCTTCTATACAACTTAAAAGTAATTCGGCCATATTTTCTTCGTCTGCTGTCATATCATCGAAAGTATTGTAGTTTTCTAGCGCTTTTTCCAACGCACAATTACAAAACTCATCATTAAATTTAGTTTTTTGACAACTTTCTATAAATGTGTCTTTATCTCTTTTACTCCAAGAGCCACAAGAACTTACTCCAATTATCACCAATAAAAATATTATTACTCTCACACTAAACTTATTTATGATTTTGGGCTAAGTTAATCAATCTTCTTTTATTTCTATGGTTTTGTTCTTCAATTCCGGTTTAAATAGACGAAACATAGGAGGTTTATGCGTAGTCACATTAAAACTTTGTTGGAAAGAAGCCACATTGGTTTTACTATCCTTAAGAATACTATCTGTATAATAATTAAAAACAGAATCTTTAATAGTTAAGTATGAAGTCGCTGTATCCAATATAAGATTAACCATTATAGTATCTTTAACTAAAATATTCAATAACTTATTTTTATTGATAGGAGAAATAGCGGGGCGATCAATCAATATACTGTCGTATAAGCGCTCTTTTAAGACTAATTTATCTTCTACTTTTTTATATATTTCCTGCAAGACTAGAGGTTTTGCGGTATAATATTTTAAATTCTCTTGGTAGGTTTCAAAAGTAATTTCATACCGGTCAAATAATTCTTTGTAATAATTATTTGCGCTATCCATAATAAACACTTGATTCACTCGATTCACATTCAAATGACCTTCTAATAACTGAACATCTAACAATAAATTAGTAAACACCTCTTCCGACAAGACACTCCCTCTCTGCACCTCTGTCTCTTTATCAGTATCACTTTGACATGCAAAAAAAAGTAAACTTGTAAAAATAAGACTTATTAACCTCAACTTCATTTCTCTAATTTTAACGTTCAAATATTAATCGTTTCCCTGTTGTCCCTTCTATAACTTTTTCATTTTCGTAAACAATATTTCCATTTACTAATGTCTTTTCAACTTTAGTGGTAAACTGTTGCCCTTCAAATGGAGACCATCCACATTTATAAAGCAAATTATCTTTGTTAACCTCCCATTGCGTGTCTAAATCTAACAGAACTAGGTCTGCATAATAACCTTCTTTAATATAACCTCGCTTACTAACATGAAATAATACAGCCACATCATGACAAGCCTTCTGTACAATATGTTCCAATGTAAACTCTCCTTGTTTTACTAATTCTAACCAAGCTAATAATGCATGTTGTACCAACGGCCCTCCAGAAGGAGCAGTTAAATAAGTATTATTTTTCTCTTCTATTGTATGTGGAGCATGGTCTGAGGCTAAGACATCAATCGTATTATTATTAATCGCTTCTCTAATAGCAGCTCGATCACTTTCTGTCTTAACAGCTGGGTTCCACTTAATGTAAGTTCCTTTACTCTTATAATCTTTATCTGAAAACCAAGCATGATGTACACAAGCTTCAGCTGTAATTCTTTTTTCTTTTAATGGAATTTTATTCGAAAACAAAGACAGCTCCTTCTCTGAAGAAATATGCAAGACATGCAACTTAGCATTGTGTTTTGTTGCTAGTTCAACCGCCATAGACGAGGATTTATAGCACGCTTCAGTATTTCTAATTACGGGATGAGCTTCAATTGGAATATTACCGTTATATTTTTCTGTGTGAATTGCTAAATTCTTTCGAATAGTTTCTTCATCTTCACAATGTGTTGCAATTAATAATTCACATTCAGAAAATAGTCCTTCTAATGTTTTTCGATTATCAACCAGCATATTTCCAGTCGAAGACCCCATAAATACTTTAACACCACAAACTTCTTTTGGATTTGTTTTTAATACCTCATCCAAATTATCGTTAGTAGCCCCAAAAAAGAATGAATAATTAGCTATAGAATCCTTGGCAGCAATATCGTATTTATCTTGTAATAATTCTTGCGTAACTGTGTTAGGAACAGTATTTGGCATTTCCATAAAAGAAGTAATTCCACCTGCCACAGCAGCGCGTGATTCTGTTCTTAAATTTGCTTTATGCGTTAGTCCAGGTTCTCTAAAGTGAACTTGATCATCAATTAAACCAGGTATTAAAGTCTTACCTTCTCCATCTATAATCGTATGAACGCCATCCTCACTTATCAACGACTTACTAACCTTCTTAATAAACTCTCCTTCTATTAAAACATGACCTTGAAATCTATTGTTTTCATTTACAATCGTTACATTTTTTATTAAAGTTGTTTTCATTCCTTTTTCGTGAATTAAAGATTAATTGTTGAGAAAATTCAGGTCCAAAAATACTTACTTTTCGACTAATAAACCCTTCAATAAAAAATTTCTTAGTACTTTGCCGACGTGAAATTAGGAATAGACATAATGGGAGGCGATTTTGCCCCAAAAACAACCGTTGAAGGTGCTATCCAAGCACAAAAAGAATTACCCGAATCCTGTAGAATTGTTCTAATTGGTGATGAAAAGCAAGCAAAAGCTATTTTAGACGAACATCAAATAGCCTATGATTTATTTGATTTTGTTGCAACTACACAAGTTGTAGAAATGGGAGAACATCCTACAAGAGCAATGAAACAAAAGCCGGACTCAAGTATCGCAAAAGGATTCGAATTACTACAAAAAGGAGAAATAGACTCGTTAGGTAGCGCTGGAAACTCTGGAGCACTTTTAGTAGGCTCTATGTTTTCAATCCGCCCAATTCTTGGTGTTTACAGACCATGTGTTGCATCTATTGTACCTAAACAAGACGGAGGGCAAGCAGTTATACTTGATGTTGGAGTTGTAGCAGACTGTAAACCAGATGTTTTGTATCAATTTGCAATATTAGGTTCTATCTATGCTGAGTTTGTATACGGAATCAAAAAACCTAGAGTCGGTTTATTAAATATCGGCGAAGAAAAAGAAAAAGGAAATTTATTAACTCAAGCTACACATCAATTAATGGATGGTACAACCGATTTTAATTTTGTTGGCAATGTAGAAGGTAGAGATATTTATGGTGGCGGAGTTGATGCAGATGTAATAGTTTGTGACGGTTTTACTGGTAATGTTGTTTTAAAACAAGCTGAAGCATTTTATAAACTAATGGCTACTCGTGGTCTTTTAGACGATTATTTCAAAAGATTTAATTATGAAAACTATGGTGCTACACCTGTTTTGGGTGTAAATGGGAATGTTTTATTAGCACACGGAATTTCTAGTGCAAAAGCTATGAAAAATATGCTCCTATTGTCCAAGGATTTAGTAGAAGCCAAGCTACCTCAAAAAATAAAAGAAGCATTTAAATAAGATTTTACGCATGAAGAAAGTTACAGCAGCAATCACAGCGGTTCATGGTGCAGTTCCACCAAACAAATTGACGAATGCAGATTTGGAAAAAATGGTCGATACAAACGACGAATGGATTGTTTCTAGAACAGGAATAAAAGAACGTCGTATTATTGAAAAGGGAAAAGCTCTGTCTGATTTAGGAGTAGAAATTGTTGAAGGAATTTGTAAAAAAAGAGGAATAACTCCCTTGGATATTGACATGATAATTGTTGGTACAGTAACAGCCGATCATCGTTTCCCTAGTACATCTAATATTATTTGTGACAAAGTTGGAGCAACGAATGCTTGGGGATTTGATTTAAGCGCTGCTTGTTCTGGCTTTTTATACACATTAACGACAGGACAACAGTTTATCGAAAATGGATCTGCTAAAAAAGTAATCGTAATTGGTGGAGACATTATGTCTAGCATTATGGATTACGAAGATCGTGCTACATGTATTATTTTTGGTGATGGTGCTGGTGGAGTTTTATTGGAGCCTAATGAAGAAGGACTTGGAATTCAAGACTCCATTTTAAAAGCTGATGGCTCTGGACGCAAATTTTTAATGCAACAAGCTGGAGGATCTTTAGAACCAATAACTAAAGAAAATGTAGAAACCCCAGCAATGTATGTTCACCAGGAAGGACAAACTGTTTTTAAATTTGCTGTTACAAATATGGCAGATGTTAGTGCAGAAATAATGGAAAAAAATAACCTCTCTGCTGATGATGTAGCTTGGTTAGTTCCACATCAAGCAAATTTAAGAATCATCGATGCTACAGCCAGAAGAATGGGATTGTCTAAAGAGAAGGTAATGATTAACATTCAAAAATATGGTAATACAACATCTGGAACCATTCCTCTTTGCCTTTGGGAATGGGAAGATAAGTTAAAAAAAGGGGACAATATCGTTTTAGCTTCATTTGGAGGAGGCTTTACTTGGGGGGCAATTTACCTTAAATGGGCCATCGATTAATAAAAATTTAGTAGTGGTTTTTTGATAAGTTTTTCACGACTTTTAACAAGTTCATATAGAAATTCTTAACTTCGCCATTCTAAAACATAATTTATACTTTCGAACCTACTGGATCGAAAAATTTAAAATTAGTACACATGAAAATTAGTGAAATTCAAGATTTAATAAAATTTGTTGCTCGTGCTGGAGTTAACGAAGTAGAAATAGAACAGAAGGATTTTAAAATTCTTATAAAGTCAGATTATTTAGCAAAAAAGAAGTCTAACTTTAAAGAAGAGCCTCAAATTATACAACAACAAGTTCCTATGGCAATGCCACAGGCTGTTCCGCAAGCGCCAGCACCAGTTCAACCAGCAGTAACAGCTACTGTAGAAGTAAAAGAAACTCCTGTAGCAGATAAAGCAGAAGCGAATTACGTTACCGTAAAATCGCAGATGATTGGTACATTCTACCGCTCTGCATCACCAGACAAGCCTGCTTTTGTTTCTGTTGGAGACAGCATAAAAGAAGGAGATACAATCTGTATTATTGAAGCGATGAAATTATTTAACGAAATTGAATCAGAAATTTCTGGTAAAATCGTTAAAGTTTTAGTTGACGATGCTACACCTGTAGAATTTGATCAGCCTCTGTTTTTAGTTGATCCTTCATAACGAATTGTTTTTACTAAAATTTATTGATTTTAGTCTATTGCTTACCTCAAGTTAGGTTTACTAACTTGACTAAACAAAATAGCATGTTTAAAAAGATATTAATCGCCAATAGAGGCGAAATAGCTTTACGTGTCATAAGAACATGTAAAGAAATGGGAATAAAAACAGTTGCTGTTTATTCTTCTGCTGATAAAGAAAGTTTACACGTTAGATTTGCCGACGAGGCTGTTTGTGTAGGTCCTGCATCAAGCTCTGATTCATATTTAAAAATACCTAATATTATAGCTGCTGCCGAAATTACGAATGCAGATGCTATACACCCAGGATATGGGTTTTTATCTGAAAACGCTGCATTCTCAAGAGTTTGTCAAGAGCATAACATTAAGTTTATTGGTGCTTTGCCAGAGCAAATAGAGGGAATGGGAGATAAAGCTTCTGCAAAAGCCACAATGATAAAAGCAAAAGTCCCTACTGTACCAGGATCTAAAGGTTTATTAAAAGATTTAGATCATGCTATAAAATCTGCTGCTAAAGTAGGTTACCCAGTTATGATTAAAGCAACTGCAGGTGGCGGAGGTAAAGGGATGAGAGTATGTTGGGATGATGCTGAACTAGAAGTAAACTGGCATTCTGCTCGGCAAGAATCTGCAGCAGCTTTTGGAAATGACGGAATGTATATGGAAAAGTTCGTTGAAGAACCTCGCCATATTGAAATTCAAATTGCTGCTGATCAACACGGAAACGTTTGTCACATGTCTGAAAGAGATTGCTCTATACAAAGAAGACATCAAAAACTAGTTGAAGAAGTTCCTTCTCCGTTTATGACCGATGAACTGCGTATGAAAATGGGAGAAGCGGCAAAAAAAGCTGCTTTAGCTGTAAATTACGAAGGTGTTGGAACTGTTGAATTTTTGGTCGATAAACACCGAAACTTCTACTTTATGGAAATGAATACACGTATTCAAGTAGAACATACCATTACTGAAGAAGTAATAAACTTTGACTTAATAAAAGAGCAGATTAAAATTGCTGCTGGAGAAAAAATAAGTGGAAAAGATTATTTCCCGGTTGGACACGCAATTCAATGTAGAATAAATGCCGAAAATCCATTCAAGAACTTCATGCCTTCACCAGGTAAAATTAATCATTACCACTCACCAGGTGGCCATGGAATAAGAATCGATACGCATGTTTATGCTGGTTATTCAATACCTCCTTTCTATGACTCTATGATTTCTAAGTTAATTACTGTAGCTCAAACAAGAGCAGAAGCGATTACAAAAATGAAAAGAGCACTAGAAGAGTATGTAATTGAAGGAGTGCACACTACAATCCCTTTTCACTTACAACTTTTAGAAGACGAGAAGTTTAACGAGGGTGATTTCACAACAAAATTTATGGAATCTTTTGAGATAAAAGAGTAACCTAAATTCTACGTTAATATTTTATAAAAATGCCTTTACATTAATTTGTAGGGGCATTTTTCTTTTACATTTAACGCTATGAAAAATTATGTTTGGTTACGAAGAGATTTAAGGTTAGAAGATAATACAGCATTGCATTATGCATTAGATAATCATGACAATGTACAAGTAATATTTATTTTTGACGAAAACATTTTAAATGAGCTACCTGCTGACGATGCAAGAGTTAACTTTATCCATGATTCTTTAGCGGCTATACAAAACGAACTAGAGAAATATAATAGCTCTATAGTTATATACAAAGGTGAGCCTAAGACTATCTGGAAATCTATTTTAGAAAAAAAGGAAATTTCTTCTTTACATTACAATAGAGACTATGAGCCTTACGCTACAAAAAGAGATTTAGAAATTGAGCGTTTATTTGCCGAACATAATATTAAAGTAAAGTCTTACAAAGATCAAGTAATTTTTGAAAGTGATGAAGTACTTAAAAATGATGGTTTACCCTATACAGTTTATACTCCTTATAAAAATAAATGGTTAGCTAATTATGAAACCATAAGTGCTATACCACTTACAAATACTAATTTTAAAAATCTTGCAAAAGAAAATAAGGGGTTTCAAACAAAAAAAGAATTAGGAATCAAAACTACAACAATAAAGGTTAAACCCTACACCCTAAAACAACTAGACGATTATGAAACAACGCGTAACTTCCCCTCTGTAGATGGCACAAGCTATTTAAGTCCTCATTTAAGATTTGGAACCGTTAGCGTTAGACAAGTAATTGCTAAACTAGGTAAAAATGACGCTACTTTTATGAGCGAATTGATTTGGAGAG
>CALDTD010000251.1 GCA_937924345.1 uncultured Flavobacteriales bacterium
AAGTAGCTCCATTACAAATAGACTCGTTTATAGTTACTGAATCTATATTTTTTATTGTAAGGTCTAATATTACCGTACTATCGCAACCGTTAACAGTTTGTAAGTTTTGCGTATATACACCATCTTGATTATAATATACACCTCCAAATAATAGACTATCTCCGTTACAAATCACTTGTGTTAATGTATCTAAGTAAGAAGGTAAAACCGTTAAATTAAATGTAACAATACTGTCGCAACCTGCTGCATTAATTAATGTATCAAAATAAACTCCTGCCTCAGATAACTGTTGTCCACTAAACTCTACAGAACTATTGGCGCAAATTGTATCTCCATACTGACTTGCTGTAGAATTAACTACTTCTAATTCTACACTTACAATACTATCGCAACCACCTACAGAAGTAAATACCTCAGTGTAGATGCCAGAACTCATTAATGTTTGTGTTCCAAATACGACGCTATCTCCACTACAAATTATATCAGCAGTCATTAACGTGTCTGTACCTCCAACAATTAAATCTAAAACAGAAATACTATCACAACCACTTAAAGCTGTTAAAGTATCTACGTAAGTTCCAGATGTATTAATATAAGCCCCATCAAATAAGACAGAGTCGCCAGAACATATAAAAGCATTACTTGTTGTAAGCTGAATAGGATTTACTGTTAAACTTAGAGTAACAGTACTATCGCAACCGTTAGTAGTTTGTAAAGTATCTACGTATGTTCCAGATTCTGTCAAGCTATCACCTTTAAAAATGTAAGGAGTTCCTTCACAAATTGTATCATTAATTAAACTTGTTTCATTAGCGTTTACAGTTAGTGTTAAATTCACTACAGAATCACAACCGTTTATATTTTGTAATGTTTCTGTATATGAACCTGAGGTTACAAGGTTTTGATTACCAAGTTGAACAGAATCACCTTGGCAAATTGACTGAATAAGATTTACTGTATCTGGTGTTCCTACAGAAATTATTATAGCATTTGAAACAACTGTTGAAGCACAAGCATTTGTAGTTGTTAATTCACATGTAATTATATCACCATCGTTTGTACTTGTAGATTGCGAAGTGTAAGTTGCTAATCCAGTACCTACATTATTCCCATTTCTTTTCCATTGATATGAAAATGTTTGCCCCTCATTTGAAATTAAAGAAGTAAAGCTAGTTCCCTCACCCTCGCACAATAATGAATCAGCTGTAAAAATTACAATCTCAGGAATGGTATCGTTATTTACAGCAACTACAATTGAATCTGTGTTTACACAGCCGTTTGTATCGACACCACTTACCGTAAAAGTAGTAACGCTTGTTATTGAAGTTACAACACTATCAGTTACATTATTATCCCAAGTATATGTGGTACCACCTTGACCAAACAACACAAAATCTTGCCCTACACAAACTGTATCAGCACTAGATGCAGCAGCTATCATTGGCAATTGATTTACAATTAAGTTTAATTCTATAATACTATCGCATCCACCTGCATTCTGTAAAGTATCTATATACTGTCCTGCTAATGTTAATTGTTGCCCCTTAAAAGGGAAAGATTCTCCAACACAAATTCCCTCATTCAAAATTGTTGTATCATTAACGCATCTAGGGCAATTTGAAGTATGCATACCTATATTTGAAAAATCATCTTGAGGAGAGTTAGCCCACTCAATTGATGGATCAAAATTAGTAGAATCATTTCCAACACCAACTTCCACTGATGCAATTCTCACTAATGTTTGATTTTGTGTAGAAGCAGATCCTCCAGTCCAAGCAGTACCTGGATCGTTTCCAATAATTCCAATTACATCAATTGTATCAGTTGTAGATACTAAAGCTACTGCATCATCTCCATTAAAATCTAAAGTAGCAAAAAGTAAATCTGCTTCATCTTTTAATGATTGTACAGCCCCATTATGGGCAATTATAAATACACTATCAGCAGCTAATGTTCCTGTCAAAGGAACAGTTATTGATGCGTTTGTTTGACCATTTCCGAAAATCAATACTTGATAATTTGATAAATCAATTGAACTTGAAGATGGGTTGTATATTTCTATAGCTTTATTTAAGCTACTTCCTTCTATGTATTCTGAAAAGAAAAGCTCTGAGCAATTTGCAATATTTGGTTGCTGAGCACCTTGAACGGTTACTGTTACTGTATCTGTATTTAAACAACCATTATCATCTAAACCAGTAACAATATAATCTGCAGTTTGAGTTGGCATAAAAGCAACACCGTCATCTACTCCGTTATTCCAAGAAAAAATAGTTGCTCCACTTCCATTTAAAGTTACAGACTCACCATTTTGAATAGTTTGATCTGTACCCGCACTTACAATTGGCAAAGTATTTACAGAAAGAGTTAACTCAATAATACTATCACATCCCCCTGAGTTTGGAATAGTATCAAAATAAACTCCTGCTGTTGTTAATGATGTATCATTAAATGGATATGATTCTCCTTCGCAAATGGAATCTGTAATTTGAGCAGAAGTAGCTACACAATTATTGGTATGACAAGATGAATTATGAAAACCAATATTAGAGAAGTCATCTTGAGGTGAATTAACCCACTCTAAAGAAGGATTAAAATTAGAAGAATCTGGACCAACCCCAATTTGAACATTCGACATCCTTACCAATGTTTGATTTTGAGTCGTAGCCCCATTTGCACCCGTCCATGAAGAACCAGGATCTGTTCCAATAACACCAATTACGTCTATAGTATCTGTAGCATTTACCAATAGTACCGCATCATCTCCATTGAAATTTAAAGACCCCGTAGACAAATCAGCACTATCTTTTAGAGCAGCATCAGCATTAATATTTGTAATGACAAATACATCGTTAGGGGCTAACATACCACTTAATGAAATATTGCTTGTTGTTGGCCCTCCGTTAGATATCACTTTTACTGTGTAAGATGATAAATCTATTGTAGTATTTGAAGGGTTATAAATCTCAACTGCCTTGTTGCTTCCGCTTCCTTCTATATATTCTGAGAAAAATAACTCAGAACAATTTTGACCGAAAACACTGCTAAAAATCGTAGAGAAAGAAACGATTGTGACTAACTTATGTACTATTCTTTTCATAATTTATATTTGATTACACGAATTAAAACCTTTTATATTAATCCTACAATAATTTAATGTTAAGTGTTGATATAATTAATAAAATGTTCATTTATCAATCTACAATCATTAGGTTACAACCTCTTGTATCCGAATGATCAAACCGACCTAAAATTTCAAAATCACCACTAATATCTTTTCTTCCTAAATCTTGAGTCGCAATAAAGCTACAGCTATTTATATTTGCTAAATCGATAATATTAATTCCACCTGATTTTTGCTTTTTTTGTAATGATAGTGGGTCATTAACCTCTCTTAGTAAAACCTTCATCCAGGGAGGTGTTTTAAACTTAGTATTTCCTAAAGAGTAAGATTGAGATAGTAATTCTGTCATCCCATATTCACTATGAATTTGACGCACTCCAAAACCTTTTTTCAAGGTTTCGTGTAATTCTTTCTTTGTTAATTCTTTTCTTCTTCCCTTCATTCCTCCCGTTTCCATAATAATAAAGTTTGAATCAAGACTAAAATCTTGTTCTTCTATTAAATCTAATAATGCATAGCTTACCCCAATTAGTAATACTTTTTTTCCTGTTTCCTTTAATTGATTTATTAATGTTGCTGTTTCTTCTAGATTCTCCAAACAATAACCACTCTCTTTATGATTTGATAGCTCAATAAATTTATCGACCATATAAACCAAAGACGATTCTCCTTGCTCTAAATAACTTGGTAATAGAGCTAAAACAACATAGTTTTTTATATCTCCATAAAAATGATTAAACCCATGAATAAATGACTTTTCGTAAATTGCTAAATCACTGACCAAATGCTGACTTCGACCACTTGCAGTAGTTCCACTACTTTTAAAAACTTTACTTACTGATTTATTTCCCGTAATGACCTGATGAGATTTAAAAAACTGAATAGGAAGAAATGGAATTGTTTCTAAAGAGGAAACTGTTTCTTTTTTGATCTTCAAATACTCTAAATACCTCTTATAAACTAAATTATTCTCTGCCTGATAATAAAAAACATTAATAGCTAAATCCTCGAATTCTTTATCGTTGGTAATATTCACAAAGTTTTCTTTTATCGCTTGCAATTTCATCTTCACTAAATAATTATTGTAACTTTACTATTGTCTAATTGTATTTTAAATGAACTCATTTACAAAAATAAGTTTTGTGGTGTTAATATCACTTATAATTTCAGCTTCTTCTTGTTTAAAAGTAGAGACTTATCCAGACGAACCAATAATTGAATATAAGTCTTTTGAAATTTTTGAAGACTCTGCCATTGTCACTATTTCATTTACAGATGGTGACGGCGATATTGGCTTAGAAAATGGAGATACAACTGGAGATTTTGCTCCAGGTTCTTTCTTTTATTCTAATGCCTATTTAGAATATTATGAATTAATGAACGGCGAGTGGGTAAAAGGTACAGCTGACCCAGGTGGAAATAACTTTCCTACTGCTGATACAATTGTATTTACTAATCGCCTTCCAAACATTACCCCATTAGGGCAAAACAAAGCCTTAAAAGGTGATATTAAACTAACACTAGAACCAAATTACTTTAACCCTTTTTCAAATTTTAATGACACTATTAAATATAAAATTATTTTAATTGATCGTGCATTAAATATAAGTAACCAAATAGAAACCGAAACCATTATTACGAATCCATAAAATGAGACTTTTTCTATTTTTATTCTCAATTACCACTTTAATATTAGGAGGTTGCTCTACCTCTAAAAATGTACCACAAAAAAATGTTTCAGTGGCAAAAGCCACACGAACAAACTTGTTGAACCCTATATTTTCAGTTTATCACCCATCAAAAGATAGCACTTACGTTTATTTTAAAGTTTCAACAGAAAACATTCTTTATACTAGAAAAGATAAATTATCGCCTTATACAGCAAAGTTAAAACTACACTACCGCCTTTACCCTTACGGTAATTCAAAAACAATAATAGACAGTACTACAGTTTTACTAAATGACGAAGTAAGAACGAAAACATTAAAAAATCTAACTGGAATTCTAAAACTAAATACTGCTGAAGCAAAAGACTATTTACTTAAAATAACGACTGAGGATTTAAAGCGAGAAGCGCTCATTGAGAAAAAAATATACATTAGAAAATCATTTAAACATAACAGACAATACTTTTTAATTGAAGATAGTTTAAATCATTTCCCAATATACGAAGGCTATATAAACGATTCAACAACTTTAAAACTCACTTCTCAAATTCATAACTCAGAACCAATTTACTTGAGGTACTATAATCGAAGTTTTAAAATAGCTGCACCTCCCTTTGCTTCTATAAACACAAAACCTTTTGAATATAATCCTGATACAACTATCATAAAAAAGTTAAATAACAAAGGACAAACTACTTTTACTCCTCCTGATGCC
>CALDTD010000252.1 GCA_937924345.1 uncultured Flavobacteriales bacterium
AGGGTTATCAAAAATGCAAAAAAATGGACTTCTACTCACACTGATTTTCTTCTACTTTTTCTTTTTTATTAGCTCTTCTGGACGAACAAGTTCTAACGATGGTGGACACATGGCTCTAGCAAGCAGCATTTATTTCGACCACCAACTGAGTATTAAAAAATACGAATGGAAATACGTTACCGCACCTGATTATGCCATAAAAGACAGTGTTATGTATTCGGATCGACTACCTGGAACAGCTTTCTTAACCATTCCTTTTCTTGCCTATGCTAAAACTATTAAGAATGTAATTCCAGAACAAACCAGTAAAAAAGAAAATTACTATTTTACTGCTGTGACCCTATTGCCCAATTTGATGGGAGTAATTGGTCTCTTTCTACTTTTTATTTTAAACTACCATATATTCTCATTTGATTATCGGCTTTCTTTGGCTATGACAATCATTTGTGGACTGACCACGCTACTTCATCATGAAAGCACACATTTATTTTCTCACATAATTTCTTTAGTAGGGATAACACTTGCTGTTTATTTGACTCTTCTTGCAAAGAAAAATAATTCAAAAAAAGATAATGTTTATTGGGTTGCTATTTTAATTGGCTTTTTCACTTTGGTAGAATTACAGAACATTCTATTTATTATTCCAATATTTATTTACAATCTACATATCAAAGACTTAAGGACATATAAAATAAGTAATTATTTAAACAAAAAAAACTTTTTAATCGCAGCTATACTATTATTCTTTTTAGGATTATTAGCGACTTATAACTACATCACTTTTGGAGAATTCTTTTTAAAAAGTAATAAATACAATCCTTTTTTTGAGGAAGAAAAAACTTTTTTGACTGCCCTTTCAGGGAATTTTTTCGATGGGCTAGATCGCTTAATCGCTAGCTTTCATAATTTACCTTCTTATTTTGATTGGTCCAAAGGCGTCAACAATGGAACACCAGGCATTTTAATCGCTAATCCTATTTTTATTTTCTCATTTATCGGTTTTATCCCTTTTTACAAAAAACATAAAGCTGAAGCGCTACTATTTTTATCTATGATAATTATTTCGGTGCTAATAGCTTCATTTCATGTTACTACCTTAATTCGCCACATCTTTACAATCCATATTTTACTTTACTTTCCTATAATATTCTTTTTAGATTGGATTAGAACACAAAGTAAAGAATTAAAACTATTGCTTTACGGAACTTTTGAAAGTATAACAATACTCTCTTTTGTAAAAGAAATATACATTAATAACCATTACTGGGGTCGTAATTTTGACTTTACCCATTTTGAGTATTTACAACATTTAGATGTTTTTATCTATTTGAATACTCCATTTGGAATATTTGCTTTAGTATTTTATTTATTGAAAAAGAAGAGAAGAGCAATCAAATAATTTTAGCCTGAAAAAAAGTTTTAATACCTTTGCACCCTCAAAAAATATAGAAGATTATGATTTCAGCTAATAATGTTTCATTACAATACGGAAAAAGAGTTTTATTTGATGAAGTAAATATAAAATTTACGGAAGGCAACTGCTATGGTGTAATTGGTGCAAATGGTGCAGGAAAATCAACCTTTTTAAAGATTTTAGCTGGTGATATTGATCCTAACTCAGGAAATATAAAGTTAGAAGACGGGAAAAGAATGGCTGTTTTACGTCAAAATCACTTTGAGTTTGATGAAGAGACTGTTTTAAACACCGTTCTGATGGGACACACTGAGTTGTGGAAAATCATGAAGGAGAAAAACGACATCTACATGAAAGAAGATTTCTCTGAAGAAGACGGTATAAAAGCCTCAGAACTAGAAGCAGAGTTTGCTGAAATGGATGGTTGGAATGCAGAATCTGATGCAGCTAACTTATTGAGCGGATTAGGAATTAAAGAAGGAAATCACGAAAAACAATTAAAAGACTTAAACGGTAATGAGAAGGTAAGAGTTTTATTGGCTCAAGCGCTTTTTGGAAATCCAGACCTTTTGATATTAGATGAGCCAACCAATGATTTAGATATGAAAACGATTACTTGGTTAGAAGATTTTTTACTTGATTTTAAAAACACAGTAATTGTTGTATCTCACGATAGACACTTTTTAGATACTGTATGTACTCACATAACAGATATTGATTTTGGGAAGATTAAAACATACACCGGAAATTATACTTTCTGGTACGAGAGTAGCCAATTAGCATTAAAGCAACGTCAAACTCAAAATAAGAAAGCTGAGGATAAAAAGAAGGAGTTACAAGATTTTATCTCTCGATTTAGTGCCAATGCTTCCAAATCTAAACAAGCAAGTAGTCGTAAAAAATTATTAGAGAAAATTAATGTAGACGATATTGAAGCATCTACTCGTAAATATCCTGCTATTATTTTTAACCAAGAAAGAGAAGCTGGAGATCAAATTTTGCACGCAAATAACTTAAGTAAATCTATTGATGGAGAAACTTTATTTAAAGACTTTAACATTAATGTTACAAAAGGAGATAAAATAGCTGTAATTAGCGACAATAGTTTAGCGACCACTTCACTTTTTGAAATATTAATGGGGGAAATGGAACCAGACTCTGGAGATTTTCATTTTGGACAGACTATAACTACAGCTTACTTACCAAACGAGAATGAACATTTTTTCCAAAACGATTATTCACTGGTAGATTGGTTAAGGCAGTTTTCTGAAGAGAAAGATGAAGTTTACATTAGAGGATTTTTAGGCAAAATGTTATTTTCTGGAGAGGAAACGTTAAAACAAAGTAATGTTCTTTCTGGAGGTGAGAAAGTTCGTTGTATGACTTCTAGAATGATGTTGAAAGGTGCTAACCTTTTAGTTTTAGATGAACCAACAAATCACTTAGACTTGGAATCTATTACAGCTTTTAATAATGCTTTAATTAGTTTCCCTGGAACAGTAATTTTTACTTCTCACGATCATGAGTTTACACAAACTGTTGCCAACAGAATTGTAGAATTGACGCCTACTGGATGTATTGACAAAGCTTGTACTTTTGACGAATTTTTAGCTGACCCAAAGGTAAAAGCGCAAAAAGCAGAGTTAGTTTAAAAACAAAAAATGAGTTTTAAAGACAATGCAGAAACTGTAAATAATTCAGTAAAATTATTGAGGTCTATTCATGTCTCATTGTTTGTAATCCCATTGTTTTTATTTATAACTGTTTATCTTATTGAAGAAAATTTTGAGTTTGATGAAATAACACTTAACCTAACAACTACTATAGTAATATCAATTAGTATTGCTCTTTT
>CALDTD010000253.1 GCA_937924345.1 uncultured Flavobacteriales bacterium
TAAGTTGAACTCTAAATTAATAGCTAGCAAATATTCTTTATCTCATAATGGTAAAGTAAAAGATATTACAGATTTTGGAAGTCTAAAAAAACAAAAAGATTCAACAATTCTTTGGACAAAATCTGAAGAATTATTTTTGAAAGTAACTAAAGGAATTTTACTTGCTCCGAAAGGTTTTAGTCAGCTTGAGTTAAATAGTGATGTTACTTATTTGTTTTGTGAGAAATCCCCAAGATTAATTTTTGCGAAGGTTTTGAATGACTTTTTTAAATCATCTTTTTTGGATGACTTTACAAATTTCGTAGAAGAGCATAAGAAAAATACGAAGATTAAGATTGGAGAAAACTGTTTTATAGGGGCAAATGTAAAAATTGGAGATGGAACTGAAATATTGCACAACAGTTCTATATTTAGCAATACTACAATAGGTGAGAATTGTCATATCAACGCTAATTGTTCTGTAAGTACTCCGGGTTTAGGATTTGAATATGACGGGGATGAAATTATTAAGTTTCCGCAATTCGGTGGAGTTCAAATAGGTAATAATGTAGAAATAGGACCAAATTCTACAGTAAGGAGAGGTGCTTTAGATAATACCATAATTGGTAATGGAACTAAAATAGGTTCACTATCAAATATCGGGCATAATTGTGTCATAGGCGAGCAATGTATTTTAACTTGTCAAATTGTACTTGGAGGATCTTCAGCCATAGGAAATAGAGTGTTTATGGGAATAAATTCTTCTACAAAAAATAAGGTTACTATTGGTGATGATGTAACCATTGGTATGGGTGCTGTTGTTATTAGTAACATTGATCACAAATCTGTTGCAGTAGGAATACCAGCAAAAGTGATCTCAAATAAGAAATGAATAAAGCTGTAATTCTTCTTGTTTATTCATTGGCTCCTAAAAAAGGTGTTGGGGCTAGGAGATGGCAAAAATATGCTATGGCTTTGGCAAATAAAAATGTAGATGTTTTTATTATTGGATCTCAGGATCCTTTAAATGAATATTTAAATCACCCCCAAATAAAGTATTTAACCTTTAAATCAGGTTACCCTATTGTTTTAGATAAAACACCAACTACTTTTTTTTCTAAGATCAAATATCGTTTAAAGCTTGTTCAACAAAAGTACAGAACTAAGGGAGCTATTTATGATCGTGCTGCATTAGATGAAAAGCAAGTGGTTAACCTTGTTATCAATACGATAAGTCAATATAAAATTAAAAATATTATAGTTTCTGGTGCTCCGTTTAGTTTATTGTATTTTGGTGTTGTTATAAAAAAGAAGTTTAAAAATTTAAATTTAATAGCTGATTTTAGAGATGCTTGGACTTGGGGAGAAGGTTATGGAATTCATTTATTAAATAACGATAAGAAGAAATTTGAAGAATTTCAAGAAAAAGAAGTCGTAAAAACCTCTGATGTTGTATTAGTAGCATCCGAAGACTTAAAAAAAGTTTTAGAGAAAAAGTATTCTAGCTTGATTAAAAAAATAAAAGTATTATTAAATGCAATTGAGTTTGATAATGATGTTAAACATTTAATTCCTAATTCTCCTAAGATTATAATTACTCATATTGGTTCTGTAAATCAAGGAACAGAAAAGTACTGGGTTCCTTTATTAAATGCTATTTCGAAATTTGAAGATAATATAGAGTTGAGATTTATAGGTGGTAAAAATATTCCTGTCAAAGAATACGTATTGAAAAATAACTTAGTAAATATTAAGTTTATAGCAAGAGTTAACGAAAGTAAATTAGAGTATTATTTTCAAAACACTAATTTTGTTTTAATGTTCAAAAAAGACGGATTTGAAAATACGTTTCCTACAAAGTTTTTTGATTATATAAAGTACGAGAAATTCATTTTAGCATTTACAAAATCAGGTGCTGTTGCTAGAGAGCTAGAGGATAATAAAATAGGAAAGGTTTTTAATGAGTCTTTAATTGATCAAGATTTTATACCTTTTATTAAAGTAAATACGAATCAAAACTTTAATAGAAAGTATAATAAATTAAAATTTTCAGTAAGTAATTCAGCTGACTTTATTAATTCTTTATTAAAGTAGATTCTTTACGGTTTAGAATTTACAACAACAAATTTTTCTTTTAGCTTTAAAAATTTCTTTTCAATATATTCGTATGATAAATAAGCTAATATTGTGCTAAGTATTAACGAAAAGACATATAGAATAGATTGAAATAAAATACTTCTTGTATCTAATCCAATAAACAATAAGCATTGTATAGAAATATAAATGGCAATTGAATGATACATATAGATACCATAAGAGATGTCTCCAAGGACTTTTGAAAATCTAGACTCTAAATTTAATATAGAGTTGTCTGCAACTAATATTAAAAGTAGAAGTACTACAATAGAGCCAAACACAATGTTTTCTAAAAAATAGATTTTATAAAGTGAAGTAATGTTTGCAAGAAAACATATAAATAAAGCTATAATTAGTAATTGTATATAAGGTTTAGTTATGAATTTCTTGATTTTATTTGCTGCTTTGTTAAGACTGGTTAATATAATAGCTCCTATTCCTCCTATTGCCATCATATCAAAACGTGTATAGTCTAGTAATTTTAATGTAAATGTTTTTCCCGACGAAGCAAAGAGTAAGTTTCTAGAGACTAAAAAAAGTATAATGATTATGAGCATTGAAATTAAAAAACCTTTCCTTTTTGTTTTTAAGGCGATTAGAGGCCAGAATAAATAAAATTGTTCTTCTACACCTATAGACCATAAATGTGCTATAAAGGGAATTACAATACTTTGAGCAGCTAGGAAGTTTGGAATAAAAAATAGAAAGTAAAGAAAGTTTTTTGTTAGCAATTCTATTTCTCCGAAATAAAAGTTAAACAGTAATCCAATGAGTAATAAAATAAAAAACAACGGCCATATTCTGAGTATTCTTCTGTAGTAAAATTTTTTTAGAGCAATTGTATTCGTTTTTTCTTTCTCTTTTAAGAGTAAGTAACTAATTAAAAAGCCACTCAACACAAAAAAAACAGAAACAGCATTACCACCTAAAGACCTTATTATTGAGTTTCCCCAAATATTAGGAATCTTATAATGTGTTTTAAATTGTTCTATATGATGAATAACAACCATAAAAGCTGCAAAAGCTCTTA
>CALDTD010000254.1 GCA_937924345.1 uncultured Flavobacteriales bacterium
CGTACTGCTGGGCAAACCGTACACTTCCAATGGGCTGTAGGTTTTATTATTATTAATTTAATTCCTAAGCTAATAGTTACGATTCCTTTATTGTTGGAAGACTTTTATAGATTAATAAAAGTCACAACTTTAAAAATAAAAATGCAACCAACAACAGCCAATAACGGAAGACGTAAATTTGTTTCACAGTTAGCTTTAGGTATAGCAGCTATTCCTTTTTCCGGTTTCTTATATGGAATTATAAAAGGACGCTATAATTACAAAGTCTTAAAATACGAGCTTACCTTCGAAGACCTACCACAGGCTTTTGACGGTTTTACGATAACACAAATATCAGACATTCATTCTGGCAGCTTTACTAATAAAGAAAAAATACAATACGGAATTGATTTAATTAATAAACAAGGTTCTGACTTACTGTTATTTACTGGTGACATTGTAAATAACAAAGCCGACGAAATGAATCCATGGATTAACTCCTTTGCAAATTTATCTGCGAGATATGGTAAATTCTCTATTTTAGGAAACCACGACTACGGAGAATATGTAAAGTGGAATACACCACAGGATAAAATTGAAAATTTTGAAGCAATAAAAAATCTACATCCAAAAATTGGTTTTGAATTATTACTGAACGAAAATCGAACGATAGAGAAAGACGGTCAAAAAATAGCATTAATAGGAGTAGAAAACTGGGGAAAGAATTTTAAACAAGCTGGAGATTTAAACAAAGCAAGTATAGGTGTAAATCAAAAGGACTTTAAAATTCTAATGAGCCACGACCCAAGCCATTGGGATGCCGAAATAAAAGAAAATGACTTTAATTATCACTTAACTTTAAGTGGACACACGCATGGTTTACAATTTGGAATAGAAATACCGGGTTGGATAAAATGGAGTCCTTCGCAATATGTTTACAAACAATGGGCAGGTTTGTATAAAGAACTTGGTCGCTATATAAATGTAAATAGAGGTTTTGGATACCACGCTTTTCCTGGAAGAGTTGGAATTTGGCCAGAGATTACAGTTATAACTTTAAAGAAAAATCGACTTAACTAAGCTTGGAACATTTCTTGATAAATAATTTTTATGAAAAAAACATGCTCTTTAACATTTTTATTTACAAGTATATTAACTCAATTCACCTGTTTTTCTCAAGAAAAGCAGCTTCTTAATTACGAAGACAACCAGATTGTCATATCTAATTATTTAAAAATTAAAAACATAAAACCAGCAGAAGATTGTGACGATATCTTTTTTGATGAAAATGGAAGATTTAGCTCATATGATTCTTATGAAGTAGGTGATAATATTTACCACTTTGGAGATGCTGATCTACCAAACAACTTCTCCGATAGTGAGTTTATAACTTCTTATGATGTAAAATCATTAGATATACATCAAAGAACTGTGTGCGGGTGGGGTTATCATTTATCAGAAACAGAAGGTATTTTTTTCTTATCAAACACTTTTTATTCTGACACGCTTAGCTATACTTTGTTCTCACCAGACGAACTAACTAGCATTAACCCTTTTTGTGCTTACTCGCCGTGGGAAAAAATAAAAACAAAAAAAACAGATTTAAACGATTTTCTAGGAGCCCCAAGCGGCTATTCCAGCTACAATAACTTATTATTCCCTTCATTAGAAAAAGTCAGTACTAAGAAATCTAAAAATTCAAGTCAAAGAAAACGAGCTTCAAAGTTTTTAAATACTTATCGTCAAGAATTTAAAGATGAAAATTTGCGTTTTATGGAACAAGCACAAGAAATTAAAATTGTACTAACATTAACCAATAATAAAAAAATCATTTATTATCTAACTACTGAAACAAGAACAGCAGAATGTTAGGGCATCTAAATTTTATAGAGCTTTAACTTTAAATATACAGACCAAACATAAACATTATCTTTACAAAAATCTTTTTAAGAGAGTAATTACAACACATAATGAAACAACTTTTTATACTTCTTAGTACGATTGCTATAATTCAAACATCATGTTCAGCACAAAAAGGATATTGGCAACAGCACGCTAAATACAAAATGGACATTGATATGGATGTTCAAAAGCACAAGTTTAAAGGAAAACAAGAACTAGTTTATACTAATAATTCGCCGGAGACCTTAAACAAAGTTTTTTATCATCTTTATTATAATGCCTTTCAACCAGGTTCTATGATGGATGTTCGTTCTAGAACAATCTTGGATCCCGACCCTAGAGTTGGAGATCGAATAGTTGGACTAAAAGAAAATGAAATTGGTTATCATAAAATTAATTCATTAACACAAAACGGAAAAGAACTCAAGTACAAAGTTGTAGGAACTATTCTGGAAGTAGATTTAGCAGAACCAATAAAACCGGGTAAAAAAGCTACTTTTAAAATGAGTTTTGATAGTCAAGTCCCTGTTCAAATAAGAAGGACAGGAAGAGACAGTAAAGAAGGAGTAGACTATTCTATGACACAATGGTACCCCAAAATGTGTGAATTCGACAAAGATGGATGGCATGCTAACCCTTATATAGGGAGAGAATTTCATGGGATTTGGGGAGATTTTGATGTA
>CALDTD010000255.1 GCA_937924345.1 uncultured Flavobacteriales bacterium
ATCCCAAGTATTGTTATATCCTTGAGTCTCAAAAATCACCTCTCCATATCTATTCATAATAATAACAGTACATTCTGGGTAAGCAATTAAATTATCTACCTTCCATACATCGTTATGACCATCTCCATTTGGAGTTATTAAGTTTTTTGGAAGAAAAGCAAAATCTACATTAACCGTTACTGTTACCGAGTCTTCACTTTGACATCCGTTTTCATCAGTAACTAAAACTGTATATAAAGTGGTTTCTACTGGAGATGCTAATGGTGTCTGTAAGTTTTCATCATCTAATGATAAAGCAGGACTCCATAAATATGATTCTCCTCCATCAGCCTCTAATAATGTTGAAGAACCTAAACTAATTTCTACATCTTCACCAGCTTCTGCTAAAGGAAGTGGGTTAACAAGTACATCAATTGAATCTGAGTTTTGACAACCTCTACCATCAGTAATTGTTACTTTATAATTCCCTGTCTCTTTTGCAATCGTAAAAGTAGTCGTATCTAAATTAGACCAAGAATAAGCTTCATACCCTTGTGTGGCATTTAATCTTACACTATCACCTTCACAAAAAGTTGTAGTATCTAATGCTGTAATCTGAACTTCTGGTTCATAAACTGTTATCATTGCTGTATCCGAGTATTGATTTGGACAAGCTGTTGCCTCTACTAAAACTCTATACCAAGTTGTCTCACCTAGATTATTGTAAATTTGACTAGTAGTCATATTAATAACTGGTGACCATGAAACACCATTATCTACAGATCGTTCCCACCATCTGATGTCCCCTACATGCCCAACAAGATTTAAGGTATCTCTATTTAAATTAAGACAAACCGAATCACTTGATAATATATTACCTCCTATTGTTGTTGCAATAACTGTTAACGTAGCCATCTCTGATGTGTCATTATCACAAAAACCTCCATTGCCAACTATTACTCTATATGAAGTAGTCATCGTTATATTATTCACAATAAGTGTATCGCTAGTATTTGCAATATCTGTCCAGCTTCCATTATTGTTTTGTTGCCAAGTAACTATATCTCCTTGATATCCTCTTAAATATAAAGTATCTTGATTCATACCTCCACAAATAGATTTATCTCCATCTACAAAACCAGCTTCAGGTGCATCTATTACTTCAATTATTGCTGTATCAGAATATTCTGACACACATCCATTTGCTTGAACTAAAACTCTGTAACTATTTGTTGTTTGTAAATTATTATAGATTAAAAATGTATCCGTATTCACTATCGGAACCCAAGTAAACCCCTCATCATCAGAACTTTCCCATTGTATTATATTCCCTAGTGAGTTAACCAAACGTAACGTATCCATATTTAACCCGCTACAAACAGAATCACTTGATAATATATTTCCTCCTTCTGTACCAGCTACAACTGTTATTGTTACAACATTTGATGTATCTGGATCACAAACACCTGATGAAACAATGACTCTGTAAGATGTTGTAGTCGTTAAAGCACCATAAGTTAATGTGTCAGTATTATTCGCAATTGTCATCCAACCACTACCACTATTCATCTCCCAATTTTCAATCGTACCTGTAAAGTTTTCCAACCTTAAAGTATCTCCACCACTTCCTTGACATATAACTTCTGAACTTGATAAGACACCAGCATCAGCTGCTTCTTGCACTGTAATTGTAGCTGTATCAGAATATTCAGCAGGACAAGTTGCACTTTGTACTAAAACTCTATACATTCTTGTATCTGTCAAATTATTATAGACTAAAAATGTATCGGTAGTAATAAACGGAGACCAAGATAAACCATCATCAGAAAACTCCCATTGTTGAACATCACCAATAAAATTACTTAATCGAAGTGTATCTCTATTTCCAGTAGCACAAACTGTAGCACTACTCATTATTGTTCCTCCTTCGGAAATTGGCAAAACAGTTACTTCAACAATATTTGAAGTATCTGGTGCACATATTCCTTGTTCAACAATTGCTCTGTAAAGAGTTGTTGTAGTTAATGATCCATAAACTAAAGAATCTGTAGTGTTTGCTATATCTACCCAAGTTCCATTATCGTTAACTTGCCACATTTGAATTGTTCCAGTGTAATCGGTTAAACGTAAAGTGTCCCCTTCATCTCCAAGACAAATTGTTCTATCTTCTATTAACACACCCGCTTCTGCTGGCTCATCTACCTGTACTGTAACTTCATTAGAGAACTCTTCAGAACAGGTACCGTTTTGGACCTTAACCCTATACATGGTAGTTTGAGTAAGGTTATTAAAAACATAAAAAGTATCTGTAACGACCAATGGAACCCATCCAGATCCAGTATTTGTTTGCCACTCTATTACATCACCTATTTTACCTGACAATACGAGTGTATCTGTATTTGATGACTGGCAAACTGTTAAATCTTCTGATAACGTGCCAGCGCTTGTTGGCTCATAATTTATAAATGTAATTGTAGTTGTATCGTTTGTTCTATCGCTATCTATACCTAAATCTGTATAGACTTTTAGTGTGTGTACACCATAATTCCCAGTTAAGTCTAAATTATTCAAAATTGAAAAATTAAATAACCTAGTACTGTTTGCGTCAAACCCAAATGTATTTAAATCTGTTTGACTAACTGGCGTATCATTATCTAATTGATATGTGACTTCAAAAGGACCGTTCTGTACAGAATTATTAAAATTAAATAAATTGACAGATACTTGTTCTGATCCAATATCACAAGCTGACATCGAAGGTGAATTGATTGTTGTAACCCCTAAATCCTGACCAAATGTATAGTTGGCTAATGAAAACAGAACCGATGCATAAAAGGTTAAACGTATTTTACTTAAAAACATAATATTTTAATTTTGGAACAATTATAGTGTTCCAAAATACAACCTGCAATGGTTATCTGATATACTGTTTAAATATTGTGATTTTTTAATAAACTTTTTTGGCAAATTTTAAGAAGTGTACGCTATAAATCATAGGCTAAATTTTGGGATAAAAGTAAATATTACTCAAAAAAAATTCCCATTACCTTTCGGTAATGGGAATTAATTATAAATAAACTCTTTAATTAATTACTAACTGGTCCTTCAGTTGGCTTAATTGGTGTAGCATCGCTTGCTGGTGCTAAAACCTCCCCTTTGATTCTAATAATTTTTGTTGGAGCGTTAACAGCGTTAGATTGAATCGTAACAGATTTGTTAATTGCTCCTATTCTTTTTGTATCATACTTTACTTTAATAGTAGAGCTAGCTCCTGGAGCGATTGGCTCTCTTGGCCAAGTTGGAACTGTACAACCACAAGAACCTCTAGAGTTAGAAATTAAAAGTGGTTCAGTACCTGTATTTTTAAATGTAAACTCACATTCTCCATTAGCATGCTGCTTAATTTTACCATAATCATGTGTTTCTTTGGTAAAAGTAATTTCAGCTCCTCCGATTTTTGCTGGCGTAGCATCTTGAGCAAATGCATTAAAGAACGTTACTGCTAAGATTAGCATTCCGAATGTTAAAAGTGCTTTTTTCATAATAATTTGTTGTTTTTTCTTGTTTACTGTTACAAATATAAAAAATGTTTTTGATTACAAAGTTCATTTAACATAAGTATAACAGCTGTATTTGTTAATTGTTTTTAAGATTTCTTGATAGTTAATCAAACTATATGCCAAAACTATTTCCCTTTATAAACAGGCTTTCTTTTCTCAAAAAATGCCTGTAAACTTTCCTTGTGATCCTCTGTTTTTGCAGCAATTGCTTGCAAATCTTTTTCTAAATTTAATTGTTCAGAAAGACTGTTAGTATAGGAAGCGTTTAATGCTTTTTTTGTCAGTGCTAAACCTAGAGTTGGTCTCTTTGCCAATTTTGCAGCAAAATTAAATGCAGCAGTTTCTAATTCTTCATCAACTACAACTTCATAAATCATACCTAATTCTTTTGCTTCTCTAGCCGAAACTTTATTTCCTAAAAACATCATTGCTGTAGCCCGTTGCATTCCAATTAAGCGTGGCAAAGTAAAAGTTCCTCCACTATCTGGTACTAATCCAATATTACTAAATGATTGAATAAAAGTGGAAGACTCTGATGCAAAAGTAATGTCACAAATTAAAGCCAAGTTAGCTCCAGCACCAGCAGCTATACCATTTACTGCACCAATTACTGGTTTTTCTAGTTCTCTGATTAATGTTACTATTGGGTTATAAGTATGGTCTACAATTTCTTCAATGGAAGGGCCACCAGGTCTAGTCGCCTCTTCTAAATCTTGACCAGCACAGAACCCTCTTCCACTTCCAGTAAATACAACTGCACGTATAGAAGAATCTTTACATTTGTTTAAAGCATCAATTACATCATTAGCCATTTCGAAATTAAAACTATTCAAAACCTTGGCTCTATTTAAAGTAACTATGGCTACGTTCTCTTTTATTTCAAACTTTATATTATCGTACATTCTACTTTTTTTTTCAAATTTATATAAAATGTAAGAGACCAAAAAACATAAAAAAGCTCTAATGTGTAAACTACAGAGCTTAAATTAACCGTAAGAACTAAATATTACTGCTTTAGAAGTTCTTTTTTATACATTAAACAATAAGGAGAATAACTTTTAGACCTTCCTGTCGCTAAATTATTTGTAGTTATCGACTTTTGATAACCAGTACCATCGAATTGCTGATTAAAATAATATTTAATAGATTAGACTTATCATAATAGACAACATTAGCATGCAAATTTCTTTTTAATGGAACTCCAAAAGTGTTTTTAATAACTCTCCAATCCTCACCTAAAATATTAGCATCCATTGCTTTCCCATACGTTTGAGAAAACTTTACCATAATTTTTTCTTCTAAAATAGGGTCAACCATACTAGAACCATTTTTTAAAATGCCATAGCACATTGTAGGAG
>CALDTD010000256.1 GCA_937924345.1 uncultured Flavobacteriales bacterium
ATGATGAAAACATAGTGATTCCTAATACTGATATAGAACCTGAATTTGTTTATACTGGTGAGCTTGGTTTTTCAAAAAGTTTTAACCGTATAATCACAGAAATAGATAGTTCAAACTCTAATGTACATTTTGCTACGGTTAGTGCCACAGGTTTTTACACCTTACTAGATAATTTAATTATTAGAAGAAATTATACTTTTAATAATCAAGATTCTTTAGTATACGAAGGAAATTTAAGAAGAATACAAGCGAATCAAAACATTGAAAAAGGCTTTATTTATGGTGTTTCTGGTGGAATAAACATTTCCTTTAATCGACATTTAAAATTAAAATCATCTCTTAACTATACTGTAGGAAGAATAACAACGACTAACCAGCCTTTAGCAAAAATTCCACCTTTATTCGGAAGAACAAGTTTTTTTATCGATCAACCCAAATGGGATTTAGAACTTATTAGTTTATATAACGGTATGAAAAGAATAGAAGATTTTGATCAGAATGGAAATGATAACGATGATGAAGCAACTGTTGACGGAATACCAAGCTGGTTTACACTTAATCTTAGAGGAAGTTATTTATTTAATGCTAGATTTTCTATGCAAGCAGGAGTAGAAAACATTATGGATATTCATTACAAAACCTTTAGTTCTGGTATTAGTTCGATGGGGAGAAGTTTCAATATAGCCGCGAAATTCATTTTCTAAATTCTATTTTTCTCTATGCGTTTAGCTATTTTTATTCTTATAATTCTTTTAACCAAAATAATTTATTGTCAAAAAGAAAAACTAAAAATAACGCCTGAAGCATATAAAGAGTGGCGAGTAATTTCTGAGCCAAACACATCAAGTAAAGGAAACATTATTACATACGTAATAAAACCACAAATTGGAAATGGCGATTTAGTGATTAAAAATAACTTTATAAAAAAATCACTTACTATTCCTAGAGGAAAAAAAACGTTTGTTGCTCCAAATGAAAAATGGATGATTTTCACCCTTCAAACAGAATATGACACAATTAGAAAGTTAAAGTTAGAGAATGTAAAAAAAGATAAATGGCCAACAGAAATTGTAAGTATTTACAATACTAAGTTAGACTCAATTAGTCCATTTAAGGAAGTAGAAAGTTATAAAACAGCAACAGAAAAAGGAGACTGGATTGCTTTATTAAGAACTGAAAAGTTCGACAAAAAACCTGATGCCACTAAAAAGAAAAAATGGCAATTCTGGAAAAAAGAAAAAGAAACAGTCAAGAAACAATTAGGTAAGTCTTTAAGCCTTTACAATCCATTAACTTTTGAAGAGAGAACAATTAAACATGTAATAAACTACGCCTTAAATAGTGAAGGAACACATCTTTTCTACTCCACAGCAATAAATTATTACGACTCTATCGATTCATGTTTTGTATATCGTTACAACTTTAACAACCATACTAAAACACTTATTGAAAAAGAAGAAGGCTATATTAAACAACTTGCCTCGGATATAAATGGAGAACAACTTGCATACCTTTTCTCTAATGACACTGCTGAAAACAAAGTTTATGGTTTAAAATATTGGAGCATTATAAGTGAAGCTAATAAAAACATTGACATAGTTTACCTACCTAATTTAGACAGCAACGAATCGGTTAGCGATTGGAAACAACCCTACTTCTCTAAAAATGGAAATTACTTATATTTTGATATTGGGGAGCGACCTAAAAACAAAACAAAAGATTCTTTAACCGACGATGAAAAGTACAGCCTAGATTTGTGGAGCTGGACCGACAATAGACTTCAGACACAACAATTAAAAAACCTTGAAAAAGACAGAAAAGAGACTAGCCTCTACATTTACAATACTCAAGAACAAAAAGTTACAAAAATTAGAAACCGATTTGAGCGAAACGCATTTAGAGATAAAAATCAAGATAAATCTTTTACACTTATTCGCACACAAACACCCTACTTAAAGGAAATGACTTGGGATGGCTGGTATTATGATTACTATAAGGTTTATAAAGAAAAAGGTAAGCGCTCACTTATTTTAAATCACCATAATGATCGAATTAAATTATCTGAAAACGGTAATAAACTTGCTTTTTATAATCAACAGGATTCTGCTTGGTTTGTAAAAGACTTACTATTAAACACTACATTTCAACTTACAAACGGAAAACACTTTTATAATCAATACCACGACACACCAGGCAATGCAAATTCTGCTGGTGAAGCAATTTGGGATAACTCAGGAATAAATCTAATAATCAAAGGTCAATATGATTATTGGCAATTTAATACCATAAATAAAAAGAAGACTAGGCTAACATTTGGTAGAGAAAGTAAAACGGTTTATAACTATTGGAAAACAAATCATGACTCTATTAACACAATAAATTTATCTGATAATATCTTCTTTAAAACATATAATGAAGTTACAAAAAAAGAAGGTATAGCAAAGATGGAAAAGGGAAAAGTAAAACAATTATTTGAGCACGATAAAAAAATACAATACCTAAAGAAAGCAAAAAACTCCAATCTTGTGCTGTTAAGAGAAATGGATTTTAAAACTTATCCAAACCTACAGGTTACGAATCTAAGTTTTGAAACTATAAAACCACTATCTTCAGTAAATCAGCAACAAAAGAAATACAACTGGGGAACAGTAGAGCTAGTCAATTGGAACGCATATAAAACCAAAGATTCTCTGTCTGGACTATTTTACAAACCCGAAAATTTTGATAGCTCCAAATCTTACCCTATGATTATATATTTCTACGAACGAAACTCCCAAAACCTACATCGTTATTATGCTCCCAAACCAACTGCTTCTATCGTTTATCCAACAGAATATGTTAGCAACGGCTATCTCGTTTTTATTCCAGATGTTAAATATGAAATAGGTAAGCCTGCAAAAAGTGCATACAATTGTATTGTTAGTGGCACAGAAGCTTTAATCAAAAAATATAATTTTATAGACAGCAATCGAATAGGCATACAAGGACAAAGTTGGGGAGGATACCAAGTAGCACAATTGATAACTATGACAAACCGCTATAAATGTGCAATGGCCGGAGCACCAGTAAGCAATATGTTTAGCGCTTATGGAGGTATTCGGTGGGGTTCTGGACTAAACAGAGCTTTTCAATACGAAAAAGGACAGAGCAGAATTGGGAAAACGATTTGGGAAGCACCAGAATTGTACATAGAAAATTCACCAATCTTTCATTTAACAAAAGTAGAAACTCCACTTTTAATTATGCATAACGATAGTGATGGAGCTGTACCTTGGACACAAGGTATAGAACTATTCAATGGACTGCGACGACTTCAAAAACCAGTTTGGATGTTAAACTATAACAATGATGCGCATAATTTATCGAAATACGCCAACAAACTTGATCTAAGTATTAGAATGCGCCAGTTCTTTGATTATTATTTACAGAATAAGACTCCCCCAAAGTGGGTAAAAACAGGTCGGTCAGCTTTCTTAAAAGAACTAGAAATCAGCAATTAAACTCTATTTTTAACCTCTCCTTTTTTTATTTTAAGTCAACAACCGTTGTAAAAATCGATTTTTGTATGTATTCTTGTATATTACACAGTATTACTTATGAAAAACTTTCTTCTTTTCGTTATACTTTTAATCGGGCTATCTAGTTGTGAAACTGGAGAGAAATCTAGCGAAACAAATATTGTAAAAAGAGAAGCTAAAGGGTCTGAAGTAAATTATGGAGGGCGATTAAACCTTGCAGAATCAGAAAAATATGCATCCCTTTTTCCGCCAGAAATAGTTGATGCAACTTCTACAAAAATTGCTAGCCAGTTGTATAATGGTCTTGTAAAATTTGATTCTAAAGACTTATCAGTAATTCCTTCTATTGCCAAAGATTGGAAGATTGATGAAACGCAAACTAAATATACTTTTTCGCTTAGAACTGATGTTTATTTCCATAACGACAGTTGTTTTGCTGAAGGCAAAGGAAGAAAAGTTGTTGCAGATGACTTTAAATATACATTTGAATTAATTTGTGGTGGAGATGATTATGCAATAAGCTTTAAATCTCTTTTTAAGGGTAAATTATTGGGAGCTGATGAATATCACGATAAGAAAACTGATGCTGTAGCTGGAATAAGAGTAATAAATGATTCAACTTTAGAACTAACGGTGAATAGACCTACCAATTCTTTTATTTACAATTTAGCTAACGTGTCTACATCTGTAATTGCCAAAGAAGCATTTGATAAATACGGAAATATGATGACTGTTGGAACAGGACCTTTTCTTTATCAAAAACCTGAAGACGTTCAAAAACAACTATTTTTAACATATAACCCTAATTATTTTGGATTTGATGAAGAACAAAATAGGCTTCCATACTTAGATACTATCTGTTTTAACTTTGTAAACACAAAAATAGAAGAACTAAAATTATTTAATAATAACGAATTAGATGTAATACATGGTTTACCTGCATCTAAAATTGCTGGTGTCATTTCAAAAAACCTAACCAGTTTTAATGAAATACCGCCAAAAACAATTCTTGATAGAAAACCAGAAATGGGTGTTAATTATTATGAGTTCAATTTAACTAGGCCTCCATTTGATAATAAAAAAGTAAGACAAGCTTTTTGTTATGCGGTAAATAAGTCAAAAATATCCTCAAATACATTGAGAGGTCAAGGTAGCATAGCTAAACATGGAATCACACCTAAAATTCCAACATTTTATGGATATGCCCACAACTTACTAGAAGGTTACACTTACAATCCTGACCGTGCTAAAAAACTTTTAGCTGAAGCTGGTTATCCTAATGGAAAAGGGTTTCCTTACACACGCTTAGAAGTAAACAATGAAGGAGGTATACATACAACTGTAGCGAGTCAAATCATAAACCAAGTGAATAGTACCTTAGGAATAAATATTGAATTGGATCAGGTCTCGTTTAAAGACAAAATAGAACACTCTAAATATGCAAAAGCAGAAATTTTTAGATCTGGATGGGTGGCTGATTTTCCTTCGCCAGAATCCTTTTTATTAATCTGTTATGGGGCAAATGTACCAAACAGTTTAGAAGAGCCTTCTCACCCTAATTCTATGCGATATGTAAATAAAGAATTTGATTCATTATTTACACTGGGAAGCTCTACGTTAGACAAAAAAGAAAGTTATGAATATTTTGTCCAAGCAGAACAAATTTTAATTGATGATGCTCCTATTATGCCTTTATGGTATAATGAAGATTATTATTTAAGAAACTCTAGTATTCGTAACTTCAACTATAATCCAA
>CALDTD010000257.1 GCA_937924345.1 uncultured Flavobacteriales bacterium
GGAGATGCTGGTAATGGATTTACTAGTGTAATTGAAAAAGAGTTAAACGATGCAACTATCTTTTTTGCTGATAATGAATTAAATATTCAAGGTGTAAATGGAGTTTATTCTGTAGCTGTTGTTGATTTACTTGGAAAATCAATTTACAATAACACTGTTATAAATACTGCTTCAATAAATTTAAATGCTGCAAACAATGGTATTTACCTTGTGCAAGTTAAGAAACGTGATGCAACTATAACAAAGAAAGTTTACGTAAAGTAAATTAGATAAATATTAATTAATCTAAAAAGAGCTAACTAAACCGTTAGCTCTTTTTTTGTTTCATAACTTTAGCTAAATAGCTTAGTTTATAGTAATTAAACAATGTTAAATTAACCAAACCTAATTTTAAAAAGAGTTTAAAAAAACTATCGATTAAAGGAGCAAAGAATAATACAATTCCTAGGGCATATTTTCTTTTTAAATGAAAATAATAAGAAAGAAGTTTAACAGACTGAATAAACATTTCTTTATCTTCTATCTTTTCTGTTATGAGCGCTAAATTATCTATTGCATGCTTTGTTTTTTCTAAAAAAACGTTGTTCTTTTCTATATCTCCGTTTAAGATTGGATTATCGACATGTGCTATAGAAACGCTATTTTGATTGAGGTAAAAACCAAACAAAGTATCTTCGTGACCATATTTCGCTAACGATTCATCAAAAGGGATTTGAACTAAAATAGATTTAGCAACAACAAAATTATTAGTCATAAAGGAGTCATAAGGAGATAATTTACGTACCTCATCTGGCTGACTTTCTTTTTGAATTCCGTATTTCCAACTAAGTAATTGTTCTTTACTAGGTTTAATCTCATCATAGACTCTTCCTCCACAAATTACCAATGCCTGATTGCTTTTAATTTGACTGATGTAAGTTGCTAAAAAGTTACTTCTCTTTATTAATGAATCACAATCTAAAAATAAGAGGTAATCGAATTTAGCATATTCTAAAAACAAATTTCTTATCCTAGCTCTACCTATATTATTCGATAGCTCGATATAATTAAAACTACTGCAAATTTCTTTATTAATTGCTATAAATTTTGAGCTGGAGCAATCATCTATCAAAATAACCTCTATCTCTTCTTTAATATTTTCAATTTCCTTGCTAAGGGACAGTAGTAAATTACTTACATCAAAATTATATATAGGAATACAGATGGAAAGCATATAAAATATCAACCTTTTTTTACAGCTTTTAAAACCGTTTCTTTTACAGAAAAACCTTTATTATTACTTTCATGCTCATCTAAATATAAAACCTCAACTTCAAACCCAACGTTATTTAATCTTCCTACAAGACCATTCACCGAGTAAATTCTAACATGATCATCCTGACCAAAGTGCTTCAGCCTCTCTTCTTTACTTGTAATCGAGTAGTCTTCGTAAATTTCTCCGTCTTTAAAAGGAGTTTGAATATAACATACTCCATTTGGTTTCAGAACACGGAAAAGCTCTTTTATTGCAACCTCGTCTTTTATAATATGTTCTAAAACATGATAACAAATAATAATTTCATAAATATTATCTTCTTCATCTATTGCCTCAATATTTAAACGCTTATCCGCATCAAACTCTCCTTCATAATCTGTTGTAATGTAATTTTTTGCAATACTATCTAGTTTTTTTCTAAAACCTTTAGGAGGAGAAAAATGAAGAATATTCTTATCCTCAAAACCTTGTTCTTGAAGTAGTAAACTCAATAACTTTCTTGTCCGAGGAAGACAGCCACATTTTGGACAAAGCAACTCATTATTGCTTAATTGTATAAACTTAGAAAAGTTTGAATTACAGATATTACAATACACTGTATTGCCTTTATAACGCAATGCAAGAACTCTCCTTAGAAAGTCTTCATTTTTTTTTAACCACTTAATGGGAATTAATCTTTTTAATTGTTCGTACATATAATCTATATAGTCTAAGTGATTTTTTTATAAATACTCTTCATCGAATTAACTTCTGTTTCCCAATTTAATTGTTCTATTGCTGCTTTTCCATTGTTTGAAAAAGTTTCTGCTGTTTCTTTATTCTTAATAATCTCTTTTAACCCATTTAAAATAGTTGTTGGACTATGATCATTAATTACAACTCCTACTTTATAGTGATTCACAATATTAGCTACCTCTACCAAATTACTTGCAAGTACGGGGATTCCAGCCTTCATATAATCAAATATTTTATTGGGTAAACTAAATCGATAATTAATATTTGTATCCTTATCTAGCGTCACACCGACATCAGCATTTAAGGTATATTGCATCATTTCCTTATAAGGTAAACGACCAACAAAAACTACTTTATTTTTTAAATCCTTTTGATTGGCTCTTTCTTTTAATTGAGATAATACATCGCCATTACCTACAATATACAATACAAATTGGTCGGACAAAGCAATAGCTTCTAATAACTCCTCTGCTCCTCTATCTACATTTATTCCTGCACCCTGAAGTATTACAATAGTTTTATCCAATGGAATATTTAACTCTTCTCGAGTTTTGCTTTTAGTAATAAACTTCTTTAAAGGTAAATTTCGAATAATAGACAGCTCCTTCCCATAATCTTCTTTGTATAAATCTGCAATGGATTGGTTTACTGTAAAAACATAATTTAACTTTGGAAAAATAAAATGCTCAATTTTAGTCCAAACTTTCTTTGCAAACCGGCCTTGAATTTCTGGCACACCCAAAAAATACTCATGGCTATCGTAAACTAGTTTTTTTCTTCTAATTTTTGATGCTAAATAATTTGCCAAAAGAGTATCTAAATCGTTTGCATGATAAACATCTACCTTAGAAAAAAGCAAAACAAAAAATAATCGAATATTAAAAAAAGCATAAAACAGCGCTCCTTTTGTAAAAAGTAATTTTATTCTTTTGGTCTTATAATTACGTTCTAAATCTTTACTATTTGGTAATAATCGCCCTATTAAAGTGACATCAAATCCCATACTATGCAAAGTTGAGCATACCTTATCGACCCTTTGGTCAAAAGACAAGTCATTTGTAACAGAAATAATTACTTTTATCGGCATTACAACAAAGATATAATAACAGGAACGATACGTAAGTATTTATAGTACTTTTGCTATCTAAAACGATTTGTAATATGACAACTTTCGAATTAAAAGACCAAGAATATATAGAGTTGAATAAACTCTTAAAAATAGAAAACTTAGTTGAAACTGGTGGTGAAGCTAAATTTTTAATAAAAAATGGCGAAGCAATCGTTAATAACGAAGTAGAAACACAAGTACGTAAAAAAATTCGTAAAGGTGATGTTGTTCAGTTTTTTGATGATATAATTGAGGTTGTTTAAATAAATTTTATCCTCTTAAACATTTTTCCTTTTTATTAAGAAAACCCTAGCGAAAACACTATTCTTTACTTAGGGTTTGCATACCTTGTTACATCTTCTGCCGTAATTTCTGCATCACACAATATTACAAGTCGTTCAATTACGTTTCTTAACTCTCTAATATTACCAGTCCAATTAACGTCTTGTAAAGCTGTCATCCCTGTTTCAGAAACAGTCTTTATAGCCACCCCTTGATCTTCACAAATAATTGAAAGAAAATGATTGACAAGTAAGGGAATATCTTCTCTTCGTTCGTTTAAAGAAGGGACATGAATTGGAATTACATTTAACCGATGGTATAAATCTTCTCTAAAATTACCATCTTCTATTTCTTTTCGAAGGTTTTTATTAGTTGCAGCCAATACACGAACATTTACTTTAATCTCTTTGTCACCACCAACTCTTGTAATTTTATGTTCTTGAAGTGCTCTAAGTACCTTTGCTTGTGCAGCCATACTCATATCTCCTATTTCATCCATAAAAAGTGTTCCACCCTCTGCTAACTCAAATTTTCCTTTTCGTTGTTTATGAGCAGATGTAAACGCTCCTTTTTCGTGACCAAACAATTCACTTTCTATCAATTCTGAAGGAATTGCCGCACAGTTCACCTCTATGAATGGTTGTTTTGCTCTAGGACTTTTTTCGTGCAATTGACGGGCAACTAATTCTTTACCTGCTCCATTACCACCTGTAATAAACACACGTGCATCAGTTTCAGCCACCTTATTTATCATTTGTTTAATATCTAAAATAGGTGCGGACTCTCCAATAATTTCAGTGATTTTACCTTTGCTAACTTTACGCTTTAATTTCTTTACTTCTTTTACAATCTCCTTACGGTCAAGCGCATTTCTAAGGGTAACTAACGTTCTATTTAGATCTAATGGCTTTTGAATAAAATCGTAAGCTCCTTTTTTTATTGCCTCAACAGCAGTTTCAACATTACCGTGTCCGCTGATCATTACCACAGGAGTATCAACACCTTTTTCGATTAATGCATCTAAAACTTCCATACCGTCCATCTTAGGCATTTTAATATCGCTTAAAATAAGATCGTACTTGTTTCCCAAAATCATTTCTAGACCTTGTTTCCCATCTTCAGCCGTATCAACTTTAAAGTTTTCGAACTCTAAAATTTCTTTTAACGTACTTCTAATTGGTCTTTCGTCGTCTATTACTAATATTTTCTCCATAATAATGCGGTATAATAATCTAAAAGTAGTACAATTTTCCTACTAATCAACAATAATTGCTTTTACATATTGTGCCTTTCTATATTCTTCTGCTGTTCCTTTGTTGGCTTCTGGCCCTTGTAAAAGTGTTATTTCTTCCGAAATTAATAATCGCTGTGGGTTGACTCCTCTTTTGTATAATTCTCGTTCTAAATTATCTTTTAAATCTTCTATTCTCGTGTAAGCTAATTTCTCTTTTGAATCTCTAGAAGATTTTCCTGTTTTGCTAGATGAGCCTTCTAATCTAATTTTTACAAAACCTTTGTTTTTAATTAAATAACTTAATTGATCTACAAATGAGTAAAACTGTTTTTGTCGCGGGTCCATCGCTTCTCTGCTTTCATTGTAATAATTGACAAAGCCTAAGGCACCTTTTGTTTCGTTTACATCAACTTTATAAACAGGTATTATCTTTAAATACTGAAATTGGCGATAAAAGAATGGCACATAATTTCTTTTATTCATTGCTGGTCCAATAACTTTTACTTGTAAATCTGTAGTCAACTTTTTAGTATTAATATGATTTTTATTTAACTCATTCATCAATGTTTCTAATGAATTATTCCCTCTTAAGTTAGCAATATAGCCATTATCGAAATCATCAGTTGCGTACACCCATTTGGAAGCACTACTCACTATTTTAAATTCAATAAGTTCTTCCTTTCCTCTTATTTGATTGGTTAACTCTTCTAAAAACGCTTTAAAATTTGTACTAGAAGTATCAATATCTCGCAACCCATTTCTAAATGCCTGAAAATAAACTGGGAGAGCTAATTGTTGGGCGCTATTAATCCTTACTTTTTCTATTTTTCCGTTTACATTCATAGGAACTTCGGCCAAAATATTCTCGTTTGCCATAGGAATGAGGTAAGAATCTTCGTTCACAATAGAGATTTGTAAATACTGTTCCTGAGAGGATAATTCAACCTTAGGGTCTAAGAAGATAATACTTTGTTGCGGTAGCCCTGTTTCCATTAAGTCTTTTTGGAGTGTTTCATAAGCGTTTCGTAATAACTTTTCAAATTCAAAGTCTGGTTCTGGATGGTAAATAGTAATTAATAGCTTTACCTTCTTATGCATCAGCGCTACTTTTGTTGCACGTTTTAGCAACACTTCGTAATCTTCACTTTTATTATTAATTTTTTTATTGACCTCTTTCTGCTGATAATAATAAATTACATTTTCTTCTTGTTGTAAAGTATCTTTAGCTGTTAACGCTGCCTTTGCAGATAAAGAAACGGTAATTCCTTTTATACTGAGGTAACGCTTTATTTCTTCTCCTTTTTTATTAGCAAATGTAACTTCAATTGATTTATTAAACTTACCTGGTAAACCCGTTGGATCATAAGCCACCATTAATGAAAGAGTATCTCCTTTACCGAAAGGTTCTTTAGAAACACCCATTGTGGCACAAGCACAAGAGCTTTTTGTTCCTAAAACACTGTATTTTTCTTTAGAATTATTTGTAAATAAAAACTCAGTAATTACGACTCCGCGTTCTTCTTCTATTAATTCAAAATCGTGAATTACACGGTCGAAAACGACTGTGCTATTTTGAGCGACACCAAAAAGGGTAAAAAGAACTATAACAATGGTTATTATAAACTTCATTAAATAAGGCTAAAATTAGGTTAGAACGAATCTATTTTCCATTCTAACAAAACAAATATAACAGCAATTGTGCCAGCTCTTTAATTTGATTAAGAATAGTAATCCCCAATAGAATGTGAAAGAAATAGAACCTTTTTATCATTTCTTCGTAACATTTACTCTTTATAAAACATAGATTTTGAAATACATCATTTACACCATATTCTTTGCACTAGTAAGTATTCAATCACTTTATGCACAAATTCAGTTTTTAAAACAACCTTACGATTATGGTTTAATTAGTTCCAACAACCAATACGTTGATGTTCCTGTAAAAAATACTAGCGATAAAAAAGTCTTTATTTTTCGGTCTGATGTAGATAAACGATTTCAAATTCACTATTCTAGCAAAACGATTTTACCCGATAGCACTGTTTATGTAAGAATACAGTTTACCCCAACTAAAAAAGGAAATTTTACCGAAAAGATACCAATCCATTTTAGTTGTTATCAAGAGCCAAAGTCGATCAAAATAACTGGTTATGCAGAAGATATTCCTTCCTCTAAGATTGCTTGTCCAAGTTTTTCTCAAGAAAGCAGAGAGAATGCTATTGCCTTTGAATTTCAAGTAAAAGTAATCGACAAACTAACCAAAGAACCATTGGATAAGGCTTCGGTTATTATGATTAAAGACGGAACAGTCAATTATGAATTGCAAACAAACAAAAATGGCATAAAAAAGAAAAAAGTAGATTTAGGGTTTTACTATTTTGTGGCAAGTAAAGAAGGTTATAAAAGCCAAGAATTCCCAAAATACATAAACCGAAAAAACAATTTTGTTTTGTTTGAATTAGAACGAACAGAGCCAGAAATCGTTCAACAAGTCGAACCAGAAGTCACTATTGAAGTAGAGGAAGAAATCACATTAGTTATAGGCGACCCAAATGAAGAAATAACTCAAGAAGAAGAGGACATTATTCCTATTGAAACACCAAAACCACCAACAGAAGAAAAGTACCCCAATCTTCCAGCATCTATTTATAAACCCAATAATATTGTATTCTTAATTGATGTTTCGGCCTCTATGAAATATACAGGAAAACTCGATTTACTAAAAGCTTCTATGATAGAAATGACCAACCTGTTGAGAGACATCGACAACATTACCATTGTTACCTATGCCAGTAATACACTTGTAGAAATGGAAACAACTAGTGCCAACAACAAAGATTCTATTATTAGTAAAATAACAGGATTAGAAGCTAAAGGAATGACAGCAGGAGGTAAAGGATTAAAACTAGCTTATACTAAAGCATGTGAAGCGTATATTGCTGGTGGTAATAATGAAATTATAATGGCAACTGATGGAGACTTTAATAGTGGAAGCGAAAACGTCTATAAACTGGCAAAAAAATATAGTAATAAAGGAGTAAACGTATCTGTTTTAGGAATTAAAAATAGAAGAACACACGAAGCTAATATGCAAAAGCTAGCAGATAATGGTGGTGGAAATTACTTAAAAATTGATTCTTTTGAAGAGGCAAAAAAGCGATTGGTAGAAGAGGTGAAACATCGTTCTAAATTGTAAAAATCTTATGATTAAAATTACTTTAATGTTTATTTGTTTTGTTATCTGTAGCTTTTATCATGCTCAGAAATTAAAAAAGCTAATGAATAAAGACCTTAACGACTTTCAACATGTAATTACTAAGGAAAGTAATCAAAATGCAAGCTTTGAATACTCTGAGATTTATAACAATGCCATAACACCAATATATCAAATAATAAAAAAAGATTTAGTAAGTAATCAAGAGTGGAATGAATTTCAACATTACTGTATAGACTCAGTTATAAGAACAAAATTATCTACTGAATTTGATGAGTTTAAAATGTTTCCTAAAGGAGAAGAACTTTGTGAAGAATGTAAAAGTCTTGTAGCGATGATGGATTGCTGTAGAGATAGAAGAGTTTTAAATAAGAAAATAGATTATTTGAAAAACAAAGAGGAATACTATCCTTACATTAA
>CALDTD010000258.1 GCA_937924345.1 uncultured Flavobacteriales bacterium
AAGGAGGTCAATCATTTCGTGTTGTCCAACCAAATAATTTCCCATCTCTATCCTTGCCTCAGTTATTTTAGAAGTAATTAAAGATAAGTCTAAACGAGAAGTATGAGTCTCAGATGTGAGGTCCTCAATATTGTTTTTTAAAGAAGTTTCGTTTTGTTCGTGTAATGAATCGTTTTCTTCCATATTAATCTTTAGACTATAATTTTTTCTAATATAAAGAATTTAATAGTTATCCACATGCAGTCCGAAAGAAATTAAAATTACTTTTTCGAATAAAAAACTTACATTTGTTAGTAGTGTCCGCAAGTGATAATGTAGAATTAAGTTTAAATAGTGATAAAAAAAATTGGATTTATAGGTTGTTTTGTAATGATGTTTTCCCTTTTTGGAACAGCTCAGGATTCTGCCCGTATAGAAATGCCAAATATTTTTACACCTAACAATGACGGTATAAACGATGTGTTTAGGCCAACATATTCTGGGGTTAAATCAGCGAACGGGTTTATTTACAATCGTTGGGGGCAAATTATTTACCAATGGTTTGGTTTAAAAGGTTATTGGGATGGTGTAACACTACCAGCAGGAGTTGAAGTTCCCTCGGGAACTTATTTTTATGTTGTAAAGGGTATTACATTAGAAGACAAAGAAATAGAGACTTCTGGTATTGTAACGCTAGTACGATAGTTTTTTAGTTAAATAGTTCAAAAACTTTCGACTAAAAAAAAAGAATTACATTTGTCACCGATTTTCACAAAATCAAAAAATTAGATTAAAAATATTATAATGGATAAAGCAGTAAAAGAACTTTGGGAAAAAATGTCGTTGCGTTTTCAATCGCATCCTTGGCATGGAGTAAATATTGGAGCTAATGCGCCAGAAGAGATTATGTCGTTTATAGAAATGACACCTAGCGATGCAGTAAAATATGAAATCGATAAAGATTCAGGTTTTATGATGGTAGATCGCCCTCAAAAGTTTTCGAATATTATGCCAGCTTTATATGGTTTTGTGCCTCAAACATACTGTGCAGAAGAAGTTGCGGAGTACTGTATGGATAAAACAGGGATGGAAAACATTGTTGGGGATGGAGATCCTTTAGATATTTGCGTGCTTTCTGAAAGAGATATTGTACATGGGAATATATTAGTTCCTGCAATTCCTATTGGTGGTTTTAGAATGATTGATGGTGGAGAGGCAGACGATAAGATTGTTGCAATTATGAAAGGAGATAACGTTTATGGTCAGTGGAAAGATATTTCTGATTGCCCAGATGCATTAATCCAACGTCTAAAGCATTATTTCTTGACATATAAAAATGTACCAGGAGACGGTAAGAAAGTAGAGGTAGAAATTACTCATACTTACGGTAAATCAGAAGCAATAGAGGTGATTAAAAGGAGTTATAACGATTATAAGAAACATTTCGAAATTATAGACGAAACAGTTTTAGCTTAACTATAAGTTCTATTAAAGAAGTTAGAGGCTAATATGAAATTTCATATTGGCCTTTTTTTTGTTTCGTTTTTCGAGTAATTTTTATCACTTAACTTTTGTTAACAATGACTCATAGACTAAATTTTGAATTTTAGAGTTTTGTATCTATATTTAAAAAAGTGTTGAACAATCAAAAAATAAAAGTTATGTTAGGATTAAGTAAAAAAGTTTTGAAAGGAGTTAGTTTCGACAAAAATTTGTTTTCGAAAGAGTTGAGAAAATCGATTACTTACATCAAAAAAGAAGATTTATCTAAGTTTTATGTTTGGTGTTTGGCTTCGTTTGCAATGTATAACGAAATAATCGTTGATGCTTTTGAGAAAGCTTAATTAAACAATTTAATTATTTAACTCATATAGAACAGCATTGTAAAGCAATGCTGTTTTTTTATGTCTAAACTTTATTAAAACAAAATATTTGCTCAACTTTGTCTTATGCGCAATTGGTGTACTATTTATTTTGTGATTTTCTTTTCATTAATGGTGACTGGTCAGATAGATACGTTGCCAGAAGTAGAAATAGAAGTCGTAAATATTAATGCTCCATCAGCCACATTTAAAACAATTGAGCTTTCTACCGAAAATAGTAATACATTAAATCAGGTTTTAGAGCGCAATACAGCTGTGTATTTAAAATCTTATGGTTTAGGTAATCTTGTTACAGTTTCTGTTAGGGGATCAAATGCAAGTCAAACACAGTTACTTTGGAATGGTTTTACCATAAACTCACCAACCCTAGGACAAAACGATCTTGCTATTTCGTCTACTGCTTTGATTGATAACGCTAGTTTACAGTTAGGTGCGGCTAGTACCAATAATTCTTCTGGAGGATTGGGCGGAGCAATTTTATTAGAAAATAGTACAGACTTTATAAAGCGAACAGAATTAGACATTCTTAAAGAAAATGGAAGTTTTGGAATAGATAATTCGACGTTGAAGCTAAAATTAGGGAATAATAAATGGCAATCATTCACAGGTTTTTCTAAAAAGGAGGCTAAAAACAATTTTATTTATACTGATTTTCTACAAAAAGAACCAAAAAGAGTACAGCAAGTTAATGCAGCATTTGAGCAATTAGAATTGGGACAAAACATTTATTTCAAACCTACCGAAAATCAACAATTTAGCTTAAAGTTAAATGGGGTGAAATCTGACCGACAGTTGCCTTCAATAATGGGTGTTCAGACTAATGGAGAACAACAATTAGACGATAGTTTTAAATCTGCGTTAGCTTGGAGTTACAATAAAGGAAATTATTTTCATCAACTGTCTTTGGGGTATTTTTACGATTTCTTAAATTATATAGACACTACGGCAAATATAGACTCTAAGGTTTCTGTTCGCGCATTAAAGGGGTATTACAAAGCGAAATATTATTTTAATAATAATACTCAATTAAGACTTTCGTTAAATACGGATAAAATTTGGGCAAACTCTTCCAATTTTGATGGTCAAAAATATCAAGCTAGAGATGCAGTATTTATAGAGTATTATCAGCAATTAAAAAATGGACTTTCATATACTACTTCTATTCGAAAAGAATTCATTACCGATATTGTTTCTCCAGTTGTACCTGCTGTTGCTGTTAAATATGATTTTTATAAGAAGCATCAACTACTTTTTTCTGCTGCAAGAAACTTTAGAGCACCTACTTTTAACGATTTATTTTGGAGTCCAGGAGGTAATCCCAATTTACAACCAGAAAACGGTATTATGGGGGAGATAGGATATAACTATAGTTCCAGAGCATATAATTTCGGAATTACAACTTACTATTCCTTTATAAACAATTGGATACAATGGTTGCCTTCAGATAAAGGATATTGGTCTCCGGTTAATCTCAAAGAAGTGGAAACGATGGGGGTAGAACTCTCATTAGAAAAGAAGTTTACAATTAAAAAAGTTCAGGGTTCGTTAAATGGAAATTACAATTGGGTAATCGCGAAAAATAGAACAACGCTAATATCCGAAGATGCTTCTATTGATAAACAGTTGATTTATGTTCCTAAAAATACAGCTTCAATTCGGTTAAGGTTGGACTATAAGAGTGTGAATTTAATTTATCAGCAATCTTACAACGGGAGTGTTTTCATAGATGCTGCTAACGAGGTTTATATGCCCAATTACATGCCAGCATCTATACAGGTAGGTTGGGAATTAAATAAACTAAAAGCCAAAAATAATTATCAGTTAGGTGTAAGGATTAATAATCTTTATAACGAAGAATATCAAGTTGTTGCAAATCGGCCTTTACCTGGTAGATACTTTTCTATCATTTTAAAACTGAAATTTAATAAATGAGATTAACTATCTATATCATTTTACTATTACTGTTTTTTTCTGCCTGTAAAAAGAAAGAAGTTGGTCCTCAGCGTGTAGATGGGATAGCTTATTTTAAAGAAGCTGGAAGTAAAGTTGTGATTGGGTGTGAGGGCAACTTTGGGACTGCAAATGCCTCTCTCTCTATTTATAATACAGAAACAAATTTAGTTAGTAATAATGTTTTTAATACGCAAAATAATTTGCCCCTTGGAGATGTTCTACAGTCAACTTCTTTATTTAATGGTGATTTATATATCGTAGTCAATAACTCCAACAAGGTAGTAGTAGTAGATACATCAAATTTTAAAGTAAAAGGTACAATAACAGGATTAACTAGCCCAAGATATTTTCTAGGGATTTCAGAATCAAAAGGTTATGTTACAGATTTGTTTGCTAATGAAATTTCAATTGTAAACCCTTCAACTTTTCAAAAAATAGGAGCTATTTCTGTTTCAAGTTGGACAGAAGAATTGCTGATGAATAACGGTAATGTTTATGTGGCTCAAAAAGGAACAAATCAAGTTTTAGTTATAGATTCAAGTACAGATGAAATAACTGATTCTATTACCGTAGGAAGAGAACCAAACAGTTTAGTTGTAGATGCTTTTAATAATCTTTGGGTGCTATGTAGTGGGGGAATAAACGAAGCACAGCCGAGTTTAAATAAAATTAATATTTCCTCTAATTCTGTAACGAGCTCTTTATTGTTTAATGATATTTCAGACTCTCCAAGTTCTCTCAGAATAGATTCGAGTAAGCAAGAACTATTTTATTTAAATAATGATGTTTTTAGACAGTCAATTAGTGCTACAAGCTTAAACTCGTCTTCTTATATTTCTGCAGGAAATTCAATTTTGTATGGTTTAGGTATTAATCCTTTTAATAACGATATTTACACTGCAGACGCAATAGATTATATTCAGCCAGGAAAAGTTTTTAGATATGATGGTGCTGGAAATAGTTTAGATACATTGTCCGTGGGATTAATTCCTCAAGATTTTACTTTTTTAGAAAATTAGAGTAGTTCTTTTTTTGATTAGACTTGAATACTTAAAATAGATTAAAATGAATATTGATATTACAAAACCAGTAATGGTAACAGGAGCAACAGGATATGTAGCCGGAAGGTTAGTAGAACGATTATTAGAGGAAGGGTTAACTGTTCATGCGCCAGTAAGATCACCAGAAAATATAGATAAATTAAAATATCTTAATGCTATAGCCGAAAATACCAAAGGTTCTATTAAGTATTTTAAGGCAGACTTGTTAAAAGAGGGGAGCTATTTAGAAGCGATGCAAGGTTGTACTATTGTTTTTCACACAGCTTCTCCTTTTAGTTTAGACATTAAAGATCCACAGAAAGAATTGGTAGATCCTGCATTAAATGGAACTAGAAACGTTTTAGAAACGGCAAACAAAGTTGATTCTGTAGAACGAGTGGTCTTAACAAGTAGTTGTGCTGCAATCTATGGCGATAGTATTGATGTTCGAAATATGCCAAACAAAGAACTCTCAGAAGAAGTTTGGAATACAAGTTCATCACTAAAGCATCAAGCCTATTCATATTCTAAAACAGTAGCAGAAAAAGAAGCTTGGAAAATAGCTGAAGCGCAAACAAGATGGAAAATGGTGGTGCTAAATCCTTCTTTTGTAATGGGGCCAGGAATTAATCCGTATGGAACTTCAGAAACCTTTAAGGTGATGAAACAAATGAGTGATGGAACAATGAAAGTAGGAGCGCCAGAAATGGAAATAGGAGTAGTTGATGTAAGAGATTTAGCTGAGGCTCATTTTAGAGCAGGTTTTAAAGCTAACGCAAGTGGGAGAAATATAATTTCTGGTACTGATTCTAGTTTTATAGAAATGGGAAAAATTTTAAAGGCTGAACATCCAAAATACCCTTTCCCAGCAAGTAAATTACCAAAGTTTTTAATATGGTTAATTGCCCCTGCTGTAGGAATGACTAGAGAAATGGTTAGTAAAAATGTTGGTTACGCTTGGAGCGCAAATAATTCAAAAAGTATTAAAGAATTAGGAATGAACTATCGTCCGTTAAAAGAAACACTATCAGATTTCTTTATTCAGTTACTTGAAGCTGGGGTGATTAAGAAAAAGTAAAACATAAAAAAAGGTTGAAATTAATAGTTTCAACCTTTTTTTTGCTTTATAAATATCTAATTTTCATTTCAATTGTTTTGTCTTCTTTGCCGAGAACGAAGTCAAAATCTTCAAAAGAAGGTTTACTCATACCTTTGTGGTAATAGTCAGAAAAAGCAAAGCCTTCTTTAGGAAGTAAAAACCCATAAGCCATTTTGCGGTCAAAGTCTTCGTCGTCTAACAAAGCAATGCCATAAGTTCCTGGTGCTAAACCTTCTATTTTAGCCGTAAGTTTTCCGTCTTTCATAGTGGCTTTCATTACTTTTTGCTTTTTTACGGCGACTTTATTAGCATAGTCTTTTTGGTTGGTGTAAACCCCCAAACAGAATTGACCTTTATTATTTCTAATGTTCGTAAAATTAATTGTGATTGTCTGTGCAATAGTTGTTGAAGCGAAAACAACTATAAATGATAGTAGAATTAAATTTTTCATAATAATTATGTTTTAAACGAACCAATATTTGGTAGTGTCTACCTGAAAGGTTTCCTGCTGCTCTTGCCATTTTTCGAAAGCAATTTTAAATAATTCGCTTATTTCTTCAGTGTTAAGGAATTTACTTTCTGGTTTAATATTATTTAATAAATAACGCTTAAAGTTATCGTTTAGTTTGTCGGTCCAGAATTTCTTAGAGGCATCTTTTAGTTCTTCCTCTTCTATTTTTTTTAATTCTAAGATTGTCTTTGCTGCTTCTTTTGCAGGATCAGTATAATCGTCTCCGCTTTCAATAATAGTAACAAGCTCTAGCGTTGTTTTATTTGAAAATTTATTTAGTAGCGACATTCAATTTAGCTTTATTGGCTTTAATAAAAAAATCGGAACGCAGATTAAAGTCTTCACTATCAATAGGGTTTAATATAGAGTTAAAGATAGAGATAAACCGTTCGTTGTGATCTTTTGGCCTTCCTGTTTTAATGTCCAAATGAACTAAGTTTACCCAGTTTAAAGCTTTAAGGTGAGATTTGTTTATGTCCCACATACGCATTTCAATTTTTAAGTGCTTTTTTCCAAAATCGATTACTTGAGACTCAATAATAATATCTTCATTTACTACTGCAGGTATTAAATAGCTAATTAAGTTAGTCGTTACCACCCAGCCTAAATTTTCTTTGAATGCCATTTCTCCAGTCTTTATTCCGAAACTAGCTTCAAATTGATCTTCCCTTGCATTTACAAAATAGTCTAAATAACGGGCGTTATTTAAATGCCTAAAAGGATCAGAGTCTTGAAATCGTATCTGATAAGTTGATTGTAAAATTTTATTTTCCATGATGTTTAGAAATGTGTTTGTCTAATAAACTGTTGGCTTGCTTTTGAAATATATTTTGAAAAAAAGTTGTTTTACCAAAAACTACTCCCACTATTCCTAATGCTTGTTTAGCCCAGCTACTAAAATTAAAATTGTCGGTGTGTTTAATAATTAATCCGTCTTTAAACTCAAAGTTAGCTTCTATACTATTATGGACTTTTCTGCCTGTTGCAGAAAAGGTATATTTAGCCTCCCAATGCGCCTTTGCAGAAGTTTCATTTGCTTCTATGTTGGAGAATTCAAGTGTTAAGTCTTTCCCGTTCTGACAGAGCATTTCCCACATGTAACTTACTCTTTCAGCTTTTAATACACCAAATGCAGGATCTTCAAAGACTATATCATTATGATAACATTTTTTCATCCCGCTATAATCCTTATTTTTAAAAGCAGTATAAAATTGAGTTAAAAGTGTAGTGTTGTCCATCGTAGTTTCTAACTTTGAGTATTGTTACGAATATAACTAAATATTCAGCAGTAATTAATTTATAATCTATGAAGTTATTTATATTGTTTTCAATTTTATCTCTAAGTTTTTTTGCGCAAACCCCACAAGAATTCGGCAAGGCAGAAGTTAAAAAGCTAGCTTCTCCATCATTTTTTGGAAGAGGTTATGTCAATAATGGTTGTGGCATAGCAGCAAACTATATAGAATCTCAATTTATAAAATATGGTCTAAAGTCTTTTAATGGAAAATACAAACAGGAGTTTAATTTTGATGTGAATACTTTTCCTACTAGTGTAGAAATGAAAATTGATGGCGTTGGTTTGGAAACAGGAAAAGAGTTTATTGTATCACCTATTTCTGGCTCATCAAAAGGTTCTTATAGTCTAATGTGGATTGATAGTACAAACTTTCCAGAGTTTAAAGAGACGTTAAAAACAATGCGATTAAATGGTTCTGCTGCTTTTGTAATTGACAAAAAAGGAGTAGGAAAAGAAGAGCTAAAAAGTTTAAGAGAGTTTAGCTTTTATCTTTCTTCATTAGGACCAGTAATAAACATTGAAGAAGAAAAGTTTACTTGGTCTGTTGGTCGCCAAGCTGCAAAAAACGCCATTGTTTCTGTGTTAAGGACAAAAATGAATCGTGAAGTAAAAAAAGTTAGTTTTAATATTGAAAATAAGCTAGTAACTAACTATAAAGCTGAAAATGTAATCGGCTTTATAGAAGGTAAGTGTAAAAGAAAATCTCTTGTTATTTCAGCCCATTATGATCATTTGGGTATGATGGGACAAAAAGTGTATTTTCCTGGTGCAAATGACAATGCCAGTGGAACAGCAATGCTACTGTATTTAGCGAAATACTATTCTACACACAAGCCAAAATATAATATTGTTTTTATGTCCTTTGCTGGAGAAGAAGCAGGATTGTTAGGGTCTAATTATTATACAGAAAATCCTTTGTTTCACCTTAATAAAATTAAGTTTTTGACCAATTTAGATTTAGCGGGCACTGGCGACGAGGGTATAACAGTTGTAAATGCTACGTTACATAAAAAGCAATTTAAAAAACTTGGTAAGCTAAACGTAAAAAAGAATTATTTAGAAAAAGTTAAGCTAAGAGGCCCTGCTGCAAATTCAGATCATTACTTTTTTACACAAAAAGGAGTGCCTTCATTTTTTATATATACCAATGGAGGGATAAAGGCTTATCATGATGTTTTTGATAAAGCAGAAACGTTACCGCTTACAGAATTTAATGATTACAGTAAGTTACTAATAGATTTTTTTAAGAAACTCTAGTTGATTCTTTTGATACGTTAGAAAGAATCAGTGAATTAAATTGAGTAACTTTATAAATCTAAATATACTAAAGAGACATACAACATTATGGCAACAATACAATTACAAAAATCTCAAACTGCTCAAGCGATTATTTATATAATTAGTAATCACAACAGTTTGTTAAAAGATAATTTTTCCGAAAAGGAACTAAGCTATATTATTTCTAAAACAGAAAAAGACTTTGATGTTGCCATTGTCAATCAATACGATAAAGAAATTGTGGTTGTAAAAGCTGCAGCAGAAGTTACAGATAGTAACGCTGAGAAAGCGAGAAAAGCAGGTGCTACGGTTAACACGTTGTTAAATAAGAGTAAGATAGCAAATGTTGATGTTTTAGACTTGACTAAAGATGAAAAATATGCTATACCATTTGCGGAAGGTATGGCCTTGACAAACTATCAATTTTTAAAGTATTTTAAGGATGCGGATAAAAAACAAAATTCGTTAGTAGAGATTAATATTGTTTCCAATAGTTTAAATCAGCAAAAAGTAACTGAATTAATCGCTGGGGTAGAAGCTAATGCTTGGGCAAAGGACTTAGTTAATGAGCCATTGTCTTTCTTAACAGCTACTGAACTAGCAAATCAAATAGAAGAAAAAGTAAGCCCTGTTGGAGTTAAAGTTGAAGTTTTAGATCAAATAAAGATCGAAACATTAAAAATGGGAGGATTATTAGCTGTAAACAAAGGGAGTTTAGATCCAGCTACGTTTACCATTATGGAATGGAAACCAGAAAATGCTAGAAATACGCAACCAGTTGTACTAGTAGGAAAAGGTATTGTATACGATACAGGAGGATTAAGTCTTAAACCAACCAAAAACTCTATGGACTTTATGAAGTCTGATATGGGGGGCGCAGCAGCTATGGCTGGAGCAATTTACGCGTTAGCAAAAGCAAAAGTTCCTGTTCATGTAGTCGGTTTAATCCCGGCTACAGATAACCGTCCAAGTGGAAATGCTTACGCACCTGGAGATGTAGTCAAAATGTACAATGGATTAACAGTTGAGGTACTTAATACTGATGCAGAAGGAAGAATGGTTTTGGCTGATGCTTTAAGTTATGCTAAAAAATATAATCCAGAGTTGGTTATTGATGCAGCTACTTTAACAGGGGCAGCAGTTGCGGCTTTAGGTCCAGAAGCTTCTGCAGTAATGGGTACAGCAGATTCAAATGTTGTTGAGGAGCTTCAAAAGGCAGGTTTTGCTGCACACGAGCGGGTAGTGGAGTTTCCATTTTTCGAAGAATATGGAGAGTACTTAAAGTCTGATATTGCAGATTTAAAAAATGTAGGAGGGCCATATGCAGGTACAATTACAGCAGGTAAATTTTTAGAGAATTTTACAGATTATCCGTGGTTGCATTTAGATATTGCTCCAACTGCCTGGAGTACAAGCGCGAAAAATTATATTTCGAAAGGAGCTACAGCTAGTGGTGTGCGTTTAATTTTTGAATTTTTAAAGCATTATAAAAAATAAACATGGAGAGTAGCAATAGAAGTATAAAAGTTGGTATCTCTGTTGGAGATATTAACGGGGTTGGAATGGAAATTATTATGAAAACCTTAAGTGATAATCGTGTATTAGATAATATTACTGCAGTTGTTTATGGTTCAGGAAGGTTAGCTTCTTACTACAAAAAGGCTTTAAATTATAATCAATTTAATTTTATAAAAGTTAAAAATGTTGATTTGGTAAAAGTTGGTAAGCCAAACTTAATTTCTGTTTGGGAAGATGAGGTTAAAATTACAATGGGAGAATCTACAGAAGATGGAGGGGCTTATGCCTTAAAATCTTTAGAAGCAGCTACAGCAGATTTAGCCGCTGGAAAGATTGATGTTTTAGTTACTGCGCCAATTAATAAACAAAATATACAAAGTGATAAATTTAATTTTCCTGGTCATACAGAGTATCTAACAAAGTATGCTAATGCAGAAGCTTCGCTTATGCTAATGGTAGATGACACATTGAGAGTAGGTGTAGCAACTAACCATATTCCACTTAAAGATGTCGCAGAGGTCTTAACAAAGGAAGTGATTATAGAGAAGGCAAAGTTAATGGCCTCTACACTGGAAAGAGATTTTGGAATAAAAGCTCCTCGTATTGCTGTCTTAGGTTTAAATCCTCATGCAGGAGATAATGGTTTGCTCGGTGAAGAAGAAGAAGATATAATAATTCCCGCATTAGAAAAATTAAATAATGATGGAATATTAGCTTACGGTCCTTACGCAGCAGATGGTTTGTTTGGTTCAGGGAACTATCATAAATTTGACGGTATTCTAGCCATGTATCACGATCAAGGATTGGTTCCATTTAAAGCACTTTCTGGGGGTAACGGTGTTAATTTTACAGCGGGCTTACCAATTGTAAGAACTTCTCCAGATCATGGGACAGCATTTGACATAGTTGGAAAAGATATTGCATCAGAAGTATCGTTTAGAAAAGCAATGTTTACTGCTGTAGATGTTTTTAAGAATCGTATTCTTTATAAAGAAATAACTGCAAACCCATTAGAAGTAAAAGAAAAAAGAACGCAACGAAGGGAGCGTTAATTTAATAGAGCCTTGGCTGCGATTAAAGTATATCAAAGTTCAAAGAGACAAGGTTATTTGTAATGGTTGAATTAATAGCGTAGTAAAAAAAATATACTGTTTTTTTGATTGCTTAAAATAATTTAATATTTTAATCAGTGTTAAGGCCTTTTTTAATTAAGCAACCATCGATCTATTTAGACGTTAATTCATTAAAGTTAAATATGAATAAATATTTTTTTATATTCCTAGTATCAATTTTTTTTTCGTTTGAATTGTTTTCTCAGGTGTTATGTAGCCACAAAACACACCCTATTTCAAAACGAGATATGAAATTGATAATCGCCCATTCTAGATCAAATAAATCTATTACTGGTGTAGTGACTATTCCTGTGGTTATTCATATAGTTCATAGAGGTGAGCCAATAGGTGTAGGTGTTAATATATCAGAAGCACAGGCATCTTCAATAATAGGTGGATTGAATAGAGATTTTAGGGCGTCACCCGTTGATGGAGGTATAGCACAAAGAGGTCCTAGTGCTTTAAATGCCGATTGTCAAATACAGTTTTGTTTAGCTAAAACTGATCCAAATGGAAATCCTACTAGTGGAATTACTAGAGTAAACGGAAGTAGTGTCTCAAACTATTCAAATCAAGGGGTTCAAGGTCCTCCTCCCTTTAATGTTGGAGCTACACCAGCTTCAATAACTAATTTACGAACATGGGACGTAAATCAGTATTTAAATATTTGGGTTGTTTCTGAAATCGGTAATGGAGGGCAAGATAATCCAGGTTCTTTTAGTGGGGGTGTTTTAGGTTTTGCTCCTGCTACTCCATCTAGCGGAGCTTTCACTCCAGCCCAAATTGAAACAGCTACAGGTGGCTATGCTGGGCTTTTTGTATGCGCAATTGGATGTTTTAATGACCCTTCCAATGCTAATCCTGGTTGGTTTAAGTTATCCTCTGGTTTTGATCAAGCGGGAAGAATAGCAACACATGAAATAGGTCATTATTTTGGTCTTCCTCATACATTTGATGATTTTAATCCAACAACATGTAGTAATGGAGATGGTATAGGTGATACCCCTCCAGCTATTAATGGGCTTGTAACTGGTGATAATAATATTTGCCTAGGGGCATTACAGTGTTCAGGGCAGCACAAGAATAATTATATGGATTATGGAAATAACTCTTGTATAGGAGCTTATACCCCAGGTCAAAAGACAGTGATGAGAAATGTTTTAGGAGGAGGTTTTATAAGTTTAACACAAGGAGATAAGTGTGATGCTGCGTTTGATTTAAGTATAGATAATGCTACTATTTCTCAAAACAATTGTGATTT
>CALDTD010000259.1 GCA_937924345.1 uncultured Flavobacteriales bacterium
CTACTCTTTTATCTTGCGATAGTTCATTCGTAAGCGAACGTTCTAAGTTGTTAATGCGTACTTTATTCTGTCCTTTTACTATTAAGAAAAAGAAGGAAAAAAATAGAATAGAAATAATTTTATACATAACCTAAGTATAAGTTAAGTGAAAAATAAGAAATTAAGGGCATTTTCCATATTTTTAATTGATTTTTGTTTAATCGAAATTGATGTTCTGTAAATAAATATTATTGATTTATATTTGCCTCCAATTATGAAAAGCAATCAACACTTCATTATAACAGGTGGTCCAAGTACAGGAAAGTCTTCGGTTTTAGCAGAGTTAAGAAAAAGAGGTTTTGAATGTTTCGAAGAAATTGCACGTCAAGTAATTAAAGAAAATCAAGAAAAAGGAAGCTCTGTTTTACCTTGGGTTGATATGTTAGCATTTAGTGATGAGGTTTTTAATCGGATGATACTTTTAAATAAAGACTTACCTAACAACAAAACCTGTTTTTTAGACCGAAGTATTATCGATTTGATTGGCTATATGAATTTTGCGAGTAAAGAAGCTCCCAGCCGATATGCAGATGGTGCAAAAGCTTCAAGTTATGCAAAAACAGTTTTTTACATGCCTTTTTGGAGTGGGATTTATGCGAACGATGATCAACGTTTAGAATCTACAGAAGAAGCACAAAAAATTGATCAAGGATTAAGGAAAGCATATACGGATTTGGATTATAAATTAGTAGAGGTGCCAATGTTACCCGTTCCCGAACGTGTAGATTTTATTTTAAATTATATTGGAAATCTGTAGCTTTTCATTTCAAATAAAATGAAAAAAACTGCCCTGTTATATTTTCTTTTTTTCGCTCTTGCTGTTGCAACTGGGCAAACACCAAATTATTTTAAAGTTGGAGAGCAAACCTTCCAAGGAGTTGATATTTATTCTTTACAGTTTCATAATGGTTTACTTTATGTTGCCACAAATAATGGCTTGTACAAGCAAAAAGGAGTTGATTTTGTTAAAATTCCTTTTAAAAACGAAGAAGCATTGTCCTTATTTGGTTTAACTGAAGATAACAATGGAGGTTTATATTGTAAAGCATTAAACGGAAAGATATTTAAAGTAGAGAGTGATACTTTAGAATTAGTTTATCAGTTAGACAAAGATATGTTTGGTGGTAATTTTTATTTCTTTTTTAACGCCGATAATAATTTGATTGTTACTGGAAAGGCTGTGTTTAAAATCGATAAAAATGGAGAAAAGGTTGATTTATCATCAAGGGCCTTTAAAAAAGATAGTACTAAAAAAAGAATTACTTTTTATACACATAAGCTAGAAGATGGAACTCTTTATATTGCAGGTGGAGATATTAATTATTATGGTTTAATATACAATAATAATGAACTTGAACTTCTCAAAAGTAATGAAAAGCTGGATGAAGAGTTTGGAGGAGATTCCTATTATTATAAAAAAGGTAAAAGTCAATTTTTGTTTTCAAAAACAGGAAGGGTGCATTCACTTTCAAACGGAAAAATCGAAGTCGATAATACAAACCAAGAATGTTTTCATCTTTTAAAAGATACTTCTATTTTAGGAAGAGCAGAAAAAGGAGGGGTAAGGATATTAACGATAAAAGACAATGTATTAACTGAAGATAAGAAACTGTTTGATAGTCAATTCGTTTCTGCAGTAACTCAAAAAAAAAGTAAAGATTTGTTTTTGGGAACATTTGGAGAGGGAATTATTGTTGTCCCAAACTATAAACAAACAAAAAAAGAAACAGCTTATAGTTTAAAAAGTATTGCAGCAACTAAGAGTCAGTTGTTTTTTTCTTCACGAGAAAAAGGGATTTTAGAATATGAACAAAGTCTAGTTGTTTTAGATAGTAACGGTGTTGGGGCTGATGGAGTTTTTTATGCTCAGGTAGTTTGTGGTTCTGCAAAAGAGCAGCAGTACAAAATAATGTATAAATCAAATTTTGATATACATGGATCTGTAAAAGACGTTTGTAATGTGAATGATAGTGTAACGCTATATGTTGATCATCTTTCTTGTAATGTTGTTTTTAGAAAAACAGCTTCTTTTGATACAGCAGGATTTGTTGGTATTGGAAAGAGTTCAGCTCTTACCGATTCCACTATTCATTTAATATTCAAAGAAAAGAACAGGTTCAATGCTGTAACAGCAGATAAAAAAGGTGAAAACATTTATGTTTCTGATAGAAAATCAGTAGTTGAATTAAGGACGAAGAAGGAATTGTTTTATAACGGAGCTTCTATTCCCGCAAATGATTTGGCCTTTCATAATAAGGTCTTAGTAATTGGCACGAAGAACGAAGGAGTACTTTTTATAAATAATAGTAGCATAGAGAGAAAGATAGATGTTGATTTTGGGTTAGAATCTAATGCCATTTTAAAGTTAAAACTACACGAAGATAAGCTCTATATTCAAACAAAAGTAGGGCTTCAAGTTTATGATTTAGTAGATGAAAAGTTATATAATCTAAATGCCGAAGTAGGTTTTTTAACAGAAAACCTAATAGATTTTGATGTGTTTAAAAATGAACTATGGATTGTAGAAAAAAATACATTTTATTCCATACCATTGGTAGCTATTTTCGGAAAGAAAGAAAAATTAGAGTTCTCAATAACTAAACTTTTAGTCAACGGGTCTAAAGTAGAGTTAAAAGATAAGATTCGATTTTCTAGTCAACAAAATAAGTTTCAATTTCAGCTACAGTTCAACGATGTTATTAAAGCTCAAGATGCTTATTATACCTATAAGTTAAATGGGTTTGATGACTCAACTTATAGTTTGTCAGCTAAAAACGGAATAATTAACTATGATTATATTCCTTCGGGTAGTTATGATTTAGAAGTCACGTTATGTTATAATAATGTAGAGCATTACACAGTTCATTATACATTTAAAATCGCTCCTATTTACTATAAAACTTGGTGGTTTTTTACTTTAATCTTATTAGTGGTTATAGCGATTGCCTTTATGGTTTTTAAGTGGAGAATTAGAAAAATATCGCAAAAAAACTTAGAAGCTTTAGAAAAAGAACGACTTTCTAAGAATATGCTAGATTCGGAGTTAAAAGCATTGAGAAGTCAAATGAATCCACATTTTATGTTTAACTCTTTAAATTCGATACAGCACCTTATTCTAAAAGAGGATATTGAAAACTCCTATGATTATATTGTTATGTTTTCTGAGTTGGTTAGAAATACCCTTAATTATTCTGAGCAAGAGTTTATTAGTATAGAAAAGGAAATTAAGTTTTTGGAAGTTTACCTAGAATTAGAAAAATTGAGGTTTAAAAAAGATTTTGAATATATTATTCATTCAAATGTTCCAAAAAATATACAAGTTCCTTCTATATTAATTCAACCATTTATTGAAAATGCACTAAAACATGGATTGTTGCATAAAAAAGGACTTAAAAAATTGTCTGTAGAATTAATATATAACGAAGGGCTAACCTGTATAATTAAGGATAATGGTGTTGGTAGAAAGGCTGCAGCAGAAGTTAACAAAAGAGAACGGGCAGAACACCAGTCGTTTGCAATGGGCTCAATTACTAAGCGATTAGAAATTTTGAGTGAACGTTATCAAGATAGCTTTAAGTTTGAGGTAATAGATTTAGAAATAAGGAATGAACCAATAGGAACCGAAGTTCGATTAAATATGCCTTTTAAATCTGATAAATAATGGTCTGTTCGTTAAATGAAAAATGCTGTTTGTTAAGCAGTATTAGATTTGACATTTTTTCTTTTTAACTTAGAATATGGGGTTAAGAACAATTATAGTTGACGATGAGTTAGATGGTACAGAAGTACTTAAGATTTTATTGGCTAAATCTAAATTTGAGATAGACTTAGTTGGCGTTGCAACTAATTTAAAAGATGCTATAAAACTTATAAATGAAGAACAGCCCCAGCTCGTTTTTTTAGATGTAGAAATGCCTGGAGAACGCGGTTATGAAATTGTAAATCATTTAGAAGAAATAAATTTTAGTATCGTATTTGTAACTGCTTACGACGAGTATGCTATGAAAGCTTTTGAAGTTAATGCAATCGATTATTTATTAAAGCCAATTAATAGAATGCGCTTACAAGAAGCTATAGAGCGCGTAAGTAAAATAGAGTTAGAAAAAGAAAACAAAAACAAATATTTAGAGTTGATTAATTCTTTAAAACCCAATAAGCAAGCTAAAGTAATATTAAATGAAGTTGGCAAAAAGAGAGTAGTAAACTTAGAAGATATTATAGCGATACAAGCGCAAGGTCCTTATTCTAAGGTTTATCTATTGGGTGGTGATGTAATAATGATTAGTAAAAATTTAGGTTCATTTGAAGATGAGTTTCCAGAAAAGCATACTTTTTTTAGAAGTCATAAATCTTGGTTAATTAATACTAACTGTATAGATTTCTATCAAAAATCTAAGGGGGAAATATTAATGGCTAATAACTTGTTGGCTAAACTTTCTAAATATAAGAAAGCTGAATTTGAGAAAAGTTTACTTTAAAAAACAGAAAAAAGTCTGTTAGTTAAGTATTACTGACCATTCATTAAACAAATGTAAATTGATGTTTTTTATCCTGTAGTCTTGTAAGTAAATTAAATTCTTACAGTATGAAAGTGAATAAAAAAATAATTTTTATTGTGTTTGCCGCATTAGCGTTTAATGTTGTAAATGCTCAAAAATTAAAAGATAGATTAAAAGCAGCAAAGGAAAAAATGAATACCAAGCTTGAAGAAGCAGCTGGTAACAAAGATTATTCATCAGAATTTGAAGGTAAAGAGTTCCCAGATATGATTACGCACATTGAGTCATGGAATGGTAAGACAGTTAAATCTTTTAATTATGATTATAGAGATTTAAGGTATTATTTTAGTGAGAATGTAAAAGTTGAGGTTGTTAAAGAAGGAGATGAGTATAAATATATTCAATTAGGGCAATGGAAGTTTGTTGCTGAAAAAAATCCTGACTCTGATAAAATAGCCAACTTTAAAGGTACGCCTGGTGCATTATATTTTACCGATACTAAGATTGTTACTTATTATGGTCGTAGTGGTGAAGAAGGTGGAGTTTCTATAAAAAGGTTGTACGGTGCAAAAGAACCAGCAAAAAAAGTAGAAGCAGAAATATCTGCCTATAATAAGTATACAAATGGATTAATTAATGCTGATGTAGCTGCAGCAAATAAAGAAAGAGCTAGAATTGCTGCCGAAAAAGCTGCCGCTAGAAAAGCTAAATATGGTTTAGCAGATAAAGACGTTAAATCTATAGAAGTTATAGCGGATGTTCCGGCTAAGTTTGGATATTTTATACCGTTTAGCTACAAAGTTGTAGCTACTTTAAAAAATGGAACTAAAATTTCAACAGCAAATGGAGAAGGTTTTCTAGACGATTATATCATTACAACACCTAAGAGAAACTTTAATGGTGCTATTGAATCTGGATTTTTAGATTCAGATGAATTAGTAATTACAGCGAAATTAAAAAAGAATCCTTCTATTAGTCATACAAAAAAAGTAGCTATACCATTTAATTCTGATATTAGATTTGAGTTTTATGGAAAAGGTTGGTATCACAAGAGAGGTGATAATGGGTACGATGTTACATTGAAAATAAAACAAGAAAGCCATTCAGTAACAGGAAAACCTGTTTTAAGAGTTAGATTAGAAAGTAATGCTTCTTATGCGCCTTTAAGTGAATTCTCAATAAGTCCAGACAAAGCAATTATTGTAGATTGTCATGGAGGAGCAGGAGGTAATGAAGATGGCCATTTTAATGGAGGGAACGGAGGAAATGTCCGTGTAATTAAAGATCCAAGTGTCGAAAGTTTCTATGTAGATTATAATGTAAATGGAGGTGCTAAGGGTGGTTATAACGCTAGTGCTGGGAGAGATGGAAGATATACTGTTACTGAACAAAGTGTAACATTTTAATTATAGTAGTTTGTTCAATTAAGTAATTTCAAAACCTTTTTTAGTGCATTAAATTAATGTGCGTGAGTTTTTATAAAATAAGCCTATTACATCTCTTTGTAATAGGCTTTTGCTTTTTCTCTTTTTTTTAATGAAGTTGTTTAACCTGTTTGTTAACTGGTTTGGTCTGTTCGTTAATTGATGTGCTTTTTGTAAATAGTTATTAACTAGTATTACTAAAAAATACTTCACATGAAAAAAGTTATACTATCATCACTTATATTGGTTTCAGGGTTTTCATTTGCGCAAAACGTAAACTTTCCCGATGCTAATTTTAAAACATTTTTACTAACTACAACAGGCATTGACGCTAACAACGATAACGAAATTCAGATTTCAGAAGCACAAGCGTATACAGGAAACTTATCTATCCATAGTCGGTCTAATATCACAGACATTACAGGGATGGAAGAATTTATAAATTTACCTTATCTAAATGTTTACAATTGTGCTAATTTAACAACGGTTCCGACAATTACAAGTTCGGTAATGAATAGATTCGATGTAAGGGTTTGTCCTAATGTAACAAGTATAGATATAACCAATTTGCCAAATCTAGCTCGTGTAGATGTAGGTAGTTGTGCATTAACTTCAATCGATGTTTCGCAAAACACCGCTTTATGGAGTTTACAAGTTTATCAAAATAATATTTCTAACATAGATGTTTCGCAAAACACAGCATTGCAATCTCTATCTGTTGCTGGTAATCCTATTGCTTCTGTAAATATAGCTCCGCTAACGCAATTGCAGTACTTCTCTGCTGGCGATACACAAATAGCTACGACTAACTTTTCTACAAACACTTCTTTACTTAGTATAGGATTAGCGAATACCAATATTACAACAATAGATTTAACAGGTTTAACACAACTTGGGACTTTAAATGTCTCGGGTTGTGCCATCAATAACATAGATTTTACCCCAACTCCAAACTTATTTACCTTAATAATTTCCGATAGTGATATTAGTAGTTTAAATACAGCGTTATTTCCTCAATTAAATTCTTTGTATGTAGATGGAACTCCGATTACCTCATTGGATTTGTCTAACCTAACTGGTTTAGTACAAATAGATATTTCAAATACTACGATTTCTTCTTTAGACTTAAGTGCAGCAGCTAGTTTAGATACATTTACTGCATCAAGTACAGCTCTAGTATCTTTAGATTTAAGTAACAACGCTCAAATTTACGAAGCTCACATGAATGACAACGCTTCTTTAACATCACTTAACCTCGCTAGTGGTAATAATAGTAATTTATATTACTGTGAAATGACCAACAACCCGAGTTTAACTTGTATTCAAGTAGATGACCCTATAGCTGCGGTGAACTTTTCTTATTGGACAAAAGATGCAACAGCAAGTTACAGTCTTAATTGCGGAGTAACACCGCCTTGTTTAGTTAATATTCCTGATGCTAATTTTAAAAGTTGTCTTTTAGGAAATACAAGTATAAATACAAATGGAAATGCAGAAATAGAGTGTAGTGAGGCAGCTGCTTATACAGGACAGTTATATTGTGCTAGTAACTCAAATATAGCTGATGTTACCGGTATAGAAGCATTTTCTAACGTTAAAAATATCTTAATTTCTGGCAATAATATTACAGCTATGGATTTAACCGGAAATACTTCTTTAGAGTATTTGTACTGTCAATTTAATCAAATAACATCTTTAGATTTAACAGGTTGTGTTAATTTAATAGAGGTTTGGTTTAATGACAACCAATTATCTAATATCGATTTAACTAATAATGTGAATTTAGACTTCTTAAAAGGAGGGAATAATCAGTTAACCTCTGTTGGTTTTTCTGGCAATCCAAATATAACAAACATAGCATTGTCAGGTAATCAATTGTCTAGTGTAGATGTTTCAACTAATGATTCTTTAAAGGTGCTAAATGTTAAAGATAACATGATAACAAGCATAGATGTTAGTAATAATTTGGAGTTAACTAGTTTAGATTGTAGTCAAAATCAATTAACAGATGTTGATATTAGTATTAACTCGAAATTAACACAGTTGTTTTGTTATGAAAATCTATTGACAGGTTTAAATGTGGCGAATGGAAATAATGCAAACTTTATTTTTCTATGGGCTAATGATAATTCAAATTTATCTTGTGTAGAGGTAGATGATACTACATATAGCAATGCAAACTGGAATATGGGAAATTTTGTTTTTGATAGTGTGTCAGAATTTAGTCTAGACTGTTCTCAAAGTAATGGCGGAGGTAATGTAGGAATTAATGATTTTTCTAAAACAACGATAAATGCTTATCCCAACCCAACAAAAGATTTTATCATAATAGAAGAACCGCAATTTAAGTCAGTTTCTGTTTATAATCAATTAGGAGCATTGGTATTGGAATCAAACGAAAGCAATTTAGATGTAAGTCATTTAGAAAATGGGATTTATACCTTAAAGGTGTCCATAAAAACAGCGTTAAAGACAAGTAAAATAGTAAAGCTATAGTTAAAAAAGCATGAAGTATTCTTTAATAATAGTTACTGTTTTTAACTTCTTATTCTGTCTTGCGCAAACCAATACTGTTGGGTTAATTCATCAAGAAGAAGGAGTAGCTGAAGGCTACGTTTTCTTTAGCCCCGATAGAAACAATAAAAGTTATTTAATAAATAATTGTGGAGAAGTAGTAAACGAATGGACGTTTTCGCAACAGCCAGGAAGAACAGCTTACATTTTAGAAAATGGAAATGTTTTATATGCGGGTAAAACAAATCTAGAAATTCGAGATTGGAATAGTAATTTAATTTGGGGTATAGATGTTAATGCAACATTGGGGTTCAATCAACATCACGATATAGAACCTTTACCTAACGGAAATATTTTATTGATTGTAAACGACAGTTACGATTCTACAACAATGTTTGCGCAGGGGATTCGCCCAAGTTTTGGAAGTGAAGAGTTTCGTTTAGATAAAGTTGTAGAAATAGAACCCGTTGGGATAAACGAAGATAATATAGTTTGGGAGTGGAAATTTTTTGATCACTTGATACAAGAGTTAGATTCCACTAAGCCAAATTTTGGAGTTATAGACGAACATC
>CALDTD010000260.1 GCA_937924345.1 uncultured Flavobacteriales bacterium
TAGATGATACTATAAGAAGAAAAGTAGTTGTTATAGATACAATTGTAAAACACGACACTATTATTGTTAGCGACACCTTAAAACGAAAAATAAGACTCTTTAAAAAAAAAAGATAAGTTTTAATAATGGGGTTAGTTATTCGACTAAAACAATAGAATCTGAGAACTTACTTTACAAAGATTTTAGGGTTAATAATGAAACTCCTATCTACACACCTTCAGTAAATTTAGCCTATTCTCACTATTTTAATGATAATTTAAACCTTAACACAGGTTTTTCATTTGTTCAATTTGGAGAACAATTAAATTATAATTTAACCAACTATTTTAACAACGATACTACTTTTATATTTAAAGATTCTATCACATTTTTATCTTGGGACTCCATCAATCACATTGTTTATGTTAGCCTTTCGGACTATGAAGTTGATACTACATTACTAGACTCTACTGTTTTAATTAATGTTCAAAAAAATAGACATTCATATTTCACAATACCAGTAATGTTTGGCTATAATTTTACTATTAAAAAGTTAAATATAAACTTAAGAGCAGGAATTGGATTTGGATTTTCACTCGATACAAAAGCTAGAAGTATTGACTACGAACTATCACAAATAATAAAAACTGTGCCGAAAAGATTTCAGTTTAACTACCTGTTATCTCCAACTTTTAATTATCAACTTACACAAAATTTTGCATTACAAATAAACCCTCAAGTATTATTAAACGGTAATAGTTTAATTAATTATAACGACTTAAATCAACGTTATACCAATTGGTCTATGCATGTTGGGTTACAATATATTTTTAAAAAAAAGACTAAGTTTAAAAATTAGTTTATCAACAAGATATAAACCAATAAACAGAAATCTGTTTATAAATGAAGTTCTGTGAAATGATAATTTGAATGTAAACGATGTACTTTTGTTTTGCTTGTATTTATCAAGGTAAAATTATATCTAATTCAACATCAATTTTTAATGAAACTAACCTATTTCGGTCACGCATGTTTTCAAGTAGAGATAGAAGGCACAAAACTATTGTTTGATCATTTTATTACACCAAACGACTTAGCCAAAGACATAGATATTAAAGAAATAAATCCAGATTATATTTTAGTTTCTCATGGGCATGAAGATCACGTAGCTGATGTTGAAAATATCGCTAGACAATCTGGAGCTACACTAATTTCTAATTTTGAAATTGTAAGTTGGTTCGAGAAAAAAGGAATAGAAAAAACACATCCAATGAATCATGGGGGGAATTGGCAGTTTCCTTTTGGTAAGGTAAAATATATAACAGCTATTCACAGTAGTGTTTTGCCTGATGGAACGTATGGAGGTAACCCTGGAGGTTTTGTAATTGAATCTAAAGAAGGAAACTTTTATTTTGCTGGAGATACAGCTTTAACAATGGACATGAAATTGATTCCTATGTTTACAGAACTAGATTTTGCAATCTTACCAATTGGAGATAATTTTACAATGGGAATAGAAGAAGCTGTAATGGCGTCAAACTTTATTGCTTGCGATAAGATTGTAGGTATGCACTATGACACTTTTGGTTTTATAGAAATAGATCACGAAAGAGCTAAAGAGCAGTTTAAATACAACGATGCCGAATTAACATTATTAAAAATAGGAGAAACTAAAACATTTTAACCATGGGAAAAGTTATAGCAATTGCAAATCAAAAAGGTGGAGTTGGAAAAACAACTACAGCAATTAATCTATCCGCTAGTTTAGGTGTTTTAGATAAAAAAACCTTAATTATTGATGCAGACCCACAGGCAAACTCTACCTCTGGAGTAGGTTTTGATCCTCAAACAATAGAGAATAGCCTTTATCACTCTATGGTAAATGGAACGGAACCAAATATTTTGGAGACGAGTAACCCTAATTTATTCTTATTACCAGCACATATCGATTTGGTTGGAGCTGAAATTGAATTGGTAAATCTTGAGAATAGAGAATATATAATGAAGGGAATAATTGATCAGTTCAAAGATGAATTTGACTATATAATAATTGATTGTTCACCTTCCTTAGGCTTAATTACACTAAACTCGCTTACAGCTGCAGATTCTGTTATTATTCCTATACAATGTGAATATTTTGCATTAGAAGGTGTTTTAAAATTATTTAATACAATTAATATTGTTCAGCAGCACTTAAATAAAGACTTAGATATTGAAGGGTTATTACTAACTATGTATGATTCTAGATTAAATCTTTCTAACGATGTTGTAGAGGATGTTCATACCAATTATCCAGAAATGGTTTTTAATACAATCATTCACAGAAATATAAAATTGAGTGAGGCGCCAAGTTTTGGAGCCACAATTATTATGCATGACGCAAATAGTAAAGGGGCTGTAAATTATTTAAATTTGGCTCAAGAATTGCTTCAAAAAAACGAATCGGTTGAGTTAATTGAAGATTAAAATTTTAAGACTATGGCTGCTAAAAAAAATGCATTAGGAAAAGGGCTAAGTGCTTTATTAGACAAATCCACTCCTATTCCACCAAAAAACAGTAATACGGGATTAAATAAAACACCTCAAATTACTAAACCTAAAGTTGGAGGAATTGCTAAAGTTCCAATTAAACAAATAGAAGCAAATCCTTTTCAACCAAGAACCCATTTCGAAACCGAAGCAATAGAAGAATTAAGTGCTTCTATAAAAGAGCATGGGATTATTCAACCCATTACTGTACGTAAACTAGGAGAAAATAAATACCAAATTATTTCTGGAGAACGTCGCTTTAGGGCTTCTCAACTTGCCGGACTAGAAGAAGTTCCTGTTTACATAAGAATTGCCAACGACCAAACAATGTTGGAAATGGCAATTATCGAAAATATTCAACGTGAGGATTTAAATGCATTGGAAGTTGCAATTAGTTACCAGCGTCTAATCGATGAATGTAATATTACTCAAGAAAAAGTTGGGGAACGTGTAGGAAAAAGTAGAGCTTCTGTTACTAATTATTTACGTTTATTAAACTTACCATCAGTAATACAGGTTGGAGTTAGAGATAAGGTAATTTCTATGGGGCACGCCAGAGCTTTACTAAGTTTTGAAAATGAAAAAGATCAAATAGAGGCATTTTATAATATAATAGACAATAAACTTTCGGTTAGAGCCGTTGAGGAATTAGCTAAAGGGAAAAAAGAAGCTATTTCTTATGCTAAAAAGCCAATTAAAAATAAATTAACTATCCGTGAAAAGCGATTACAAGAAGATTTAAGTTTTCACTTTAACACTAAAATTAAAATCGCAAAAAAAGAAGATGGAAAAGGAGTTATTTCAATTCCATTTACTAATGACGAGCATTTAGAAAAAATTCTAGCTTTATTAGATCAATAATACTACATATTTCTTTTTTCATCTTAGCTGGAACTAGCGCTTCTGCACAAACTTTAGTCGCAGCCGATTCACTTGTTAATAGAAGTCCTAAAGATAATGTAGACACCTTACATAGTCCTAAAAAAGCAACCTTACTATCAGTTGTTATTCCAGGAGGAGGTCAAATTTACAATGCAGCGCACAGACCAAAATCTAAGCGTTCTAAACTTTGGTGGAAATTACCAATTATTTATGGGGGTTTAGGAGCTAGTGTTTATGCTACCATTTTTAACCACAGAGAATTTAAAGCTTTTCTTAATGAACGAAAGGCTAGATTAGATCCTAATTATAATTTTCAATATTTTCCAAATTATACAAGTGAACAACTTCTACCTGTTCAAGAAAACTTTAGAAAATATAGAGACTATTCCATTATAGCAGGACTTCTACTTTATACTTTAAATATTATAGATGCCAATGTCTCTGGTCATTTATTACACTTTGATGCCAGTGATAATTTATCGTTTAATTTTCGCCCCCACCTCTCACTAAACAATGCAACAGCCAATTTTGGTGCTAAAATTGCTGTTAATTTTAAGTAAACTGTATTACTTATCAACCTTAACCAATGTTAATGTAGATAAAAAGCGTGAATGCTTAATGATTTTAAACTAAGTTTGAATTACCTTTGTACACTGAGCTATTGTCTCACTAAGTAGAATAAATGGAAGAAAATTTCGACAACGAAAAACAACGTGAAGTACTTGAAAAAAAGGCTGCTGCAATGCTAGACGAAAAGCAAAACATTTTTCATGATGTAGAAGAATTCGAACAAGTTTCTGAGTTTTTATTGGAAGATATGCAACTAGATCAAACCCTAGAAATTGCCAATAAGGGGTTGGAACAATACCCTAATTCTCCCAACTTAATGATGATTGTCTGCGAGTGCGATTTTTTAAATGGAAATCAAACTAAGGCTTTAAAGTCAATGAAAGAAATTGTTGACGTTCACCCTTATAATACTGATTATTTACTTGAATTTGCTAACTTAAACGCAAGAAGTGGAAAATCTAAAATAGCAATTGAACTCTATGAAAAAGCACTAAAGCTAGATTTAGAAGATAAACCTTCAGTAATAATGGATTTAGTATTCGAGTGCCAACGTATTAAAGAGCACGAAAAAGCTTTAGTTTATTTACATGAAGCAATTGAAGCTACTCCAGACAATGATTTGATTCTATTTGAAATGGGAATTTCTTATTCAGAACTAAATATTCCCAAGAAAGCGATTAATTTTTTTAAAGAATATCTAGATTATAACCCTTATTCTTATGTAGCTTGGTTTAATTTAGGAAACATGTATGCCAAATTAGGCAAAAACAAAAAAGCTGTTTTTGCTTTCGATTATAGTATTGTTACCAACGAACACTTTCCAGCTTCCTATTATGGAAAAGCGAATGCATACATCCAACTTACAGAATATAAAAAAGCAATAAAAGTATTAAACGCTACTTTTGTACTAGAACAACCACATTCATTTGTTTATTGTATGATAGGTGAATGCCACGAAAAATTAGAAGATTATTCCAAAGCATTAACTTTTTACGAAAAAAGTATCGAATTAGATAATGATTTTGCTGATGCTTGGATGGGGATAGGTGTGGTAAAAGACTTAACAAATAAAAGTCAAGATGCCATCAAATACATGGAAAAAGGGATTGAACGCGATCCTTCAAACGCCGAATTTTGGTATTTATATGCTGAATTGTTGAGTAAGATTGGTTTAAGTGATGACGCGAAATTAGCTTTTAATAAAGTTACAAAGTTAGATCCGAATAATACCGATGCTTGGTTAGACTATAGTAATCTATTGTTCGAAAATAAACTCGTAAATGAAGCTACCTCTATAATAGAAAATGGGCTAAAAGAAAATAAAAATAACGAAGACTTACGCTATCGTTTAGTAGCCTATTTATTGAAAAAAGGAGATCTTGAAAATGCTAAAAAACATTTAAAAGTTGCCCTAAAAGAAAATTATAAAGCACATAAACAATTGCTTGAGTTTTATCCAGATATTAATAAAATAAACGAAATAGTAGAATTGATTAATAATTTTAAATAATCATTCTCATAAAAAAACATGAATAATTTTAACTTACCACACATCCCTAACAGAGGAGAAAAACCAAGACAGAACGGAGTTACCATGATGATGGATAAAGGTCTGAGTTTGAGAGAAACAGAAGATTTTATTGCTAGCTCAGGTCATTTAACTGATATTGTTAAATTTGGTTTTGGAACTTCGTTTGTTACGAATGATTTTCAGGAAAAAATAAACCTGTACAAGAAAAACAACATCAAACCTTATTTAGGCGGAACACTTTTCGAAGCATTTATTGCTAGAAATATGTTTGATGATTATCGTAAACTAATCGATCAATATGGGTTAGAGTTAATGGAAGTTTCTGATGGTTCTATTGTAATTCCACACGACGAAAAGTGTGAATACATTAGTACTTTAAAACAACAAGGAACCGTAATGAGTGAAGTAGGTTCTAAAGAAGCTGGAATTGTTTTAACCCCAGAAACTTGGATAGAAATGATGTCTAAAGAAATAGAAGCTGGTTCTTGGAAGGTTATTGCAGAAGGAAGAGAAAGTGGTTCTGTTGGTGTTTTTGACGAAAAAGGAACGCCAAATGAAAGCTTGATTGAAAAAATAATTAATAATATTACTCCTGAAAAAGTGCTTTGGGAAGCTCCAACTAAAGATCAACAAATTTGGTTTATTAAACTATTTGGACCTAATGTAAATATTGGGAATATAGCATATAACGACATTATACCTCTAGAATGTCTTCGTTTAGGACTAAGA
>CALDTD010000261.1 GCA_937924345.1 uncultured Flavobacteriales bacterium
TGAATCAAATATACAAGAATCGAAAGGTTAAACAAATAGTTTTGTCACAAAAAAAGGCGTATTCAACTAAATGAATACGCCTTTTTAATCCCTAAGGATGAGTTATTTATTTTACCATTAATTGCTGAACACTTGTTCCAACTTTAACGATATAGTTTCCTGCAGCTAAGTCAGCTACATTTATTGTGTTTACACCACTAACTAATGCATTTGTTAAAACAACATTCCCTAATAAATCTAAAACAACTAAAGAAGTGTTTTCTGTTACTTCAATAGTAACATTACCATTTGCTACTGGGTTTGGATAAACAGCAGTTAAAACTTCATTATTTTCATTTATTGAAACTGGTTGACCATTGTAAACAGTTACATCATTTCCATCTCTTGGATATAATTTCCACTCGCTAAAAGCGAAAGCAACCACACCTGTTACATTATAAGCTGTTCCTAAAGTTGGAGAGTATAAAAATAAAAAGTCAGCAACAAATACTTCCCCTGAACCGTCATCTACTTTCCATTCATCAAAGTTGTTTGGTAATGCAGTACAATTTGCATTTACAACTTGGCATAAAACACTCTCATACTCTTCTTGAGCTACACCAGCAGTAGATAATAATGTTACAGGGACATCGTTAAAGTTACTTACTATTGATAAATTTGTTACAAAACCAATTTGCGTAGACGCAAAAAACTCATCTACTGTTCCAGTTACAATTACAGAGTCTCCTTTTACAACAGTATTGTTTCCGTCAAAAACATAAATTCCTGAATATGATCCAACTCCTGATTGAATATAATATCCTTTTTGATCTCCCTGAAAAATATTAACTGCTGTCACTATTCCTCCAGTTGTAACAACACTATCTACATAAAATGACTCATCTCCATTGATAGTATTCGACTGAATTTCATAAATTGTTTTTTCTGATGCAGTAGCAGGTGTTCCTATAACTGTATTTTCAAATACAGTTCCAGCTTCAGCGACAAAAACACTATCTACTTGCCAAGTTTTACCATCGTTTGCAGTACCTGTATATTTAAAAGCAAAATAAGTAGTTGCAGAAGTTGAAGAAACAGATAATTCACCAGAATTTACCCATTCGTAACTCCCTGTAGATAAATTAGCCGTCATAGCAGACCAAGAGGCTGAAGAAGGAGCACTTGTTCCGTCATAATCCGTCGACATAAAAACTTCCAAATCTGCACCTGCAAAGTTAGCTGAATTAGCAAAACTAAAAATTGGTGAAGTTGCGCTACTTAAATCCACTGCAGGAGTAATATACCATGACTCTGATTCATTACTAGTTCCACCTGAGAAGTTTGACATTTTAGCAAAATTATTATTGCTAAACTCTTGAATTCCCCAATCAAGAGTTCCTGTGACAACTTGTGTCGTAAATCCTCCAGAGTTTACATCTTGATCTTCAAAATCTTTTCCAAGATAAGCCTGTGCATTTACAGCACCAATAGCCATTAAACTAATTCCTAAAGTGTAAAGTTTTTTCATAATTTTTGTTTTGTACTTTATTATTTACTTTTTATTAATTTACTGTGTAATTATTACATCATCAATTTTAAACAAACTGAATGAGTTATTTGCCATACTTGCTTTAAACGCTACCGCATAGGTTCCTGTATAATTTGCACCTAATGCAGAAGATAAAGCAATAGAACCAGATGAAACAAAAGCATTATTAGCATCTGCAGATGATGCAACTGTTGCCGAAATAGTTGTCCAAGTTGCCGCACCATAATTAGACCCGTCAAAATCTTTAGAAACCATTACTGTTAGGGTACTTGATTGTATATTTTGCTGAGCACTTTTAAAAGACAGCATGTCGTTACCTGCTGATTGGATAATTGGTGTAGTTGTCCACATTTCTTGCGTTCCTGAAGGGTTACCAGTAGCTGTTGCATTAAAATCACCTGCGTTATCAGCACATAGCCAATTGTTAGCTCCTTGCAACACTCCTACTTTCCAACAATTTTCGTTTAATGTACTTCCTACAGTAAAATTAGAAAATGTCTCATTTAAACCTGTTAAAGGATCACAAGTAATACCGCCACCTCCAGCACATCTTACTCCATCCATTGTTAATTCTTGAGGATCTCTAATAAAAATTTGAACATCATTTCCAAAAACACCTACAACTCCGATAATTGAACCATTACCACTAGGTATAGTTTCTCCCGCAAAATTTGCAAAACCACTAGACCTAACTAAAGTAACATTTCCACTACAATCAGTTAAATTATGATTTACACTAAACTTATTAATTGGGTCAGCCCAAGTTGTTCCAATAGAGCTACTTTCAAATTCGACATTATCAATTTGAATAAACTGACCTTGTAAAGCTCCTGTAAGTTGATCTAGAGACACAATGGTAGGATTAACCTCTACATTATTTTTTAAAATAACATTACTTTCATCAGGATCTAAATTGTCAATCGATAGCATCCCATTAAACTCTGTAAGTGTCCCACCATTCAACTGTACACGAATAGAATCGCCTATAGTGAGGCTAGAAGAACTTGTAAAACGTAACTTTATGCCCCCTGTATTATCTTTAATATATGTTTCCTTAAAAAAGTTACCGGTGGTTTCATC
>CALDTD010000262.1 GCA_937924345.1 uncultured Flavobacteriales bacterium
CCGAAGTACTTACCATAACGAATTCAGGGCAAGCAAATTTAGATTTTACAACTGCTATCGGAGCAACAACATTTACTCCTCCTACTATAGAGAATACTAGAGGTTTGTCTTTAGATTTATCGAGATATGGTGTTGAAAATACTATCGATAATAAACTAAAAGTTGCCTCTAAAAATGGTATTGCTATAAAAAAGATAAAAAACAATACCTTTAAAAATGATGAAAATGTTGTTGATTCTATTGCTTATGATACAGGAAAAGTTTTCCCGGATGATTTCGTAGGATTCAATAATGGTACGGCTTCAACAGTTGCGGTTAAATTTGATGTTGATCGAAATTTTACGCTTACTGCAATTCGAAATGCTTATCAAACAGAAGCTTCAACAGCACCTATAATCCTTGAAATTTATGAAGGTGGTGCTACTCCTGCTGATGGAACCTTATTACTAACACAAACCATTACAACAACAAGCACAGATGGTATTTTTGCTACTGAAACTCTTAATGAATCATTTAGCTTTTCAAATGGTGATTCTTTTTGGGTAGTTCATAAATATGCCTCAGACATTAACTTCCCTCAAGGTATAGATGATGGAGCTCCTGTAAGACCGAATACTTATTTTATTAGTGATGATGGTGGAGCAAGTTATAATTCAACAGATTTTGTATTCTTAACAAGAGCCTTAAATACACAAACCACAGATTATATCACATTACAACCTTCAGAAGGAAGTCTTGCTCCAGGAGAATCTATTGAGGTTACAGTTACTTTTGATGCAGAAAATTTAGCTAACGGAAATTATACTTCCGATATTTTAGTTTCTAGCAACGATCCTGTTACTCCTACTACTACTGTAACAACAAGTTTAGATGTATCTGGACAAACATCTTTTATTGAATTATCAGAAGAGTTTATTTTATTTAATAACGTTTTTATTGGAAATAATTCTGAAAGAACAATAACACTTAGTAATTCTGGGCTTTCTCAAATAAATGTTTCTTCTATCTCATCTGATAATGTTGCTTTTTCTGTAACCCCTATTAATACAGTTATCGCTGCTGGAGAAAGCATAGATATTACTGTAAAATTCACTCCTAATATCACTGGAAATAGTAACGGAATAATAACAATAGATAGTGACGCTTCCAATGCTAGTTCTTTACAAGTTATTGTTAATGGAGTTGGTGTAGCACCTCCAATTGCTGTTTTAGACCCTGCAAATATTTCAGAAACTGTAGATGCTGGACAAACAGTAGATACACAATTATCACTTAAAAACGAAGGAAAAGCTCCTTTGTTCTTCTCTTTCCCCGATCTTGCCGTAGCTGCTGCACTAGCGAAACCTAATGTAAAACTAAACGATACTAAAATTTTAAACTTTAGTAATTTCAGTACTCAAAAAGGAACCAAAGATACCAGAGTAGGATCTCCTGTAATTTCAAGTATTGGAACCGATAATGGTTTTGGTTATACATGGATTGATAGTGACGAAAGTGGCGGCCCTATTTATAATTTTATTGATATTTCAGGAACTGGAACAGAAATTACTACTGATCTTGGTGGAGACGGAAGTTTAGGAATTCCATTACTATTTCCTTTTGAATTCTACGGAAACACTTATACCAACGCAACTGTAAACGCAAATGGTTTTATCTCTTTTGATGAATCTCCTTCACTTACATTTGTTAATAGTCAAATTCCTGTAGATAATGGTGTAAATAACATGATTGCTGGTTTATGGGATGATTTAGAGCCTCAAAACTTTAATGGCGCTGTTCATTATCAAACTATAGATAACACATTCATTGTACAATGGACAAACGCTTCAGTTTTTTTAGGTTCAGAAAATGAAACGGTTACTTTCCAAATCGTTTTACATGCTGATGGAAATATTGATGTTTTCTACGAAGATGTAGAAACAGCTTCTTTCTTAAACTCTACCACAGTTGGTATCGAAAATGCTGATGCTTCAGATGGTGCACAAGTAGTGTTTAACTCAGATTATATTAAAAATGGATTAGCACTTCGATTTATAAAACCAGATGTTGCTTTAACTCCTTTTATTTCTAATATTTCACCAATATCCGGAGTTGTACCTGCTGGTGGGTCAAGAGATTTAACAGTAACTTTAGATGCAACTAATTTAAATGATAGTGTTTATTTTGATGAATTAACTGTATCTAGTAATTCTCCTGATATTTCTACAAGCACTTCTCTTATCGAATTAACAGTAAAAGGGTTTCCAGAGATTCAAGTATCTAGAGACTCAATTGCCTTCGAACCTATTTTCATTGGTTTACAAAGTAGTACCGATTTTGTTATTTCAAACACAGGAACCAAAGCACTTGATGTAAATTTTAATAATCAAAATTCCGATTTTACAATAGAAACAACTTCCTCTCTTCCGATTCTTCCTGGTGGTAGTAAAATAGTTACTGTAAACTTCGCCCCAACTGTTGTTGGTAGTATTGACGATATACTCGTAATTACAAGTAATGATGCTTTTGGAAATGAATCTGTTAGTATTCCTTTAATAGGTGTAGGTATAGATCCTCCTGTAATTAATGTTATTCCTGATTCATTAAATATAACCTTAAAAAGAGAAAAGACTACTACAGAAATCGTAACAATAGAAAATACTGGTGGAAGTATATTAAACTATTCATTAGTTAAAACTCCTTTTACTACGAATCTTACTAATAATGTCAGGAAACCAAACTATACTCCAATTGAATTTGAACAACAGATCATTACTAAAGAACAAACTGATAATAGAATCGGACCTAAATTCTTAAATGCAAGTGGTGGTCCTGGCACATTCGGTTACATTTGGACTGATAACAACAGTGGTGGCCCTGCTTATGATTTTATTGACATTAGTGAAACAGGTACACTAGCTAGTGTTGGTGCTGATGGTAATGAAACCATTACCTTACCATTTACTTTCAATTTTTTTGGAGAAGATCAGGAAAGTATTACTATTGCTGCTAACGGATTTTTAACATTCGCTCCTATTACTGCTTCTTTCGGTGCATTCTTAAATCAACAAATTCCTTCAACTGGAAATCCGAACAACTTAATTGCTGGTTTGTGGGATGATTTAGAACCTCAAGATGGTGAGGGAGTTTTCTATCAAGCTTTTGAAGACTATTTCATTGTACAATACGAAGAAGTACCTGGTTTTGGCTCTAATCCAGTTAAAACACCTGTTACTTTCCAGATTATTTTATTTAAAGATGGATCTATAAAAATGCAGTATAAGAATGTTAATTCTGAAATTAGTACAAGTGCTACGGTTGGTTTGGAAGGCCCGAATGGTGAAAACGGATTACAAGTAATTTTTAATACCGAATTCTTAACAAATGAATTAGCTATTACTTATACCCCTCCAATTATGGGAAGTGTAGCTCCAGGAAGTACAGCAGAAGTTCCTCTTGAATTCTCTGCAGCTGGACTTGAAGCTGACACAACTTATAATGCTGATATTTTAATAAGTAGTAATGATCCTGCTACTTCAGAAGTTACCGTTCCTGTGACATTAAACGTATTAGAAACTATAGAAATAGTTAGTTTTACTCTTGTTGATACTACAACAAATACTGAAATAGGCATTATTAACGATGGAGATATAATTGATTTAAATGATTATAACGGATTAAATAACTTTAGCATTATAGCCAATACAGGAACTTTAGATATTACCAGTGTAGTTTTTGACTTTAATGAAGAAACAGGTTTTAACACCGAAAACAGAGCTCCATTCTCTCTTAAAGGTGATTTTAATGGTAACATCTTTAGAGGAGTTACTTTACCACTTGGAAGTAACACTATCACAGCCACTCCTTTTGAAGAAAGAAATGGTCAAGGTGAAACTGGTATCTCGAATACAATAACTTTTGAAGTAATTGATTCTAATCCACCAACGGTTACAGATTTCCTTCTAATTGACGCCACAAAAAACGCCATTATTGGAGCTTTAAATGAAGGCGACACTATTGATTTAGCTGATTTTAGACGAAACAATTTTTCTGTAGTTGCAAACACGACAGGATCACGTGTAGAAAGTGTGATTTTCGATTTCAATGATCGTACCAATTTCAATACCGAAAACAGTGTTCCATATTCATTAAATGGAGATATTACTTTCAGAAGAACTAATTATTTCGGAACTCCATTTTCAATAGGAACCAATACGATTACTGCCACTCCTTTCAGAAATGATAATGGAAAAGGCGATAATGGAAGTCCTGTTACGATTAACTTTGAAGTGATAGATAGTGATGCTCCTGTAGTAACAAGTTTAACTTTAATTAATGCTATTACTAACGAAGAAATAGGTCAATTAAATGAAGGGGATACTATTAATATCGCAGATTTTAATTCTAATAATTTCTCAATATTAGCTAATACTGAAGGTAATGATACAAGAAGTGTGGTGTTCGGTTTAAATAATCGTAATCGATTTAAAGTAGAAAACTTTGCTCCGTACAGTATTGGTGGAGATTTTGGAGGAAACTTCTTCCCTATCAAGTTCAGCTTAGGAAGAAATACAGTAACTGCAACTCCATATAAAAAACTATTTGGTAAAGGTAAACCGGGTACAACTGTATCAGTTGCATTTAATGTAATAAACGATAATGCTACAGCTGACAAGAATGTAATTGGTCAAATTTCACCAAACCCAGTTATAGACATTGCAACAGTTACTTTAAAAGAAAATGATCAGTTTAAAGTAATAGATAACATGAACCTGAAAGCTTCTATACATACACTATCAGGATTCACAATTAGTCAGTCTGTTAATTTTTCTCTAGATGAACAAAAAAGAGGACGAGTTGATGTTAGCAACTTACCTTCTGGAATTTATATCTTAAAAGTTACAGATGTAAATAATCAAATAATTTCTAGAATAAAGCTTATTAAAAAATAGTCGTTTTTAATTCTTAAAAATTCTAAAATCAAAGGTCATCTCATATTAGGTGACCTTTGTTTTTTAACAAGAATACTTAAAAAACTTACTACGTACTTAGATTGTTTCTAAGTATATTTGCTTAATATTTAATAAATCTATGGAAAACATTAATGTTATTTTAGTAGACGATCATGTGCTTGTTCGAGATGGAATTAGAGCATTATTAGAAGATCAAAAAGATATACAAGTTATCAATGAAGCTTCGAATGGAAAAGATGCTCTGGAAATTGTGAAAACAATACAAAAACCAGTAGTACTTATTGTTGATATTCGTATGCCTGAAATGACAGGTATTGAATTAGTTAATATATTAAAAAATGAGTACTCTGAAAAACCAATAAAAACTTTAGTCTTATCTATGCATGACTCTGAAGAATATGTAGTACAATCTATTCAGGCAGGTGCAGATGGTTATTTATTAAAAGGGTCTAGTAAAGAAGAATTTTTAAAAGCTTTACATAAAATTGCTCTTGGCGACAAGTATTTTTCTGGGGATGTTTCTGACATAATTATGAATAATTTTGTTAATGGTAAAGTTGTAAAAACTAATCAAGCTATTACAAATAACAAATTAGACAACCCTTTTAAATTAACAAAAAGAGAAACACAAATTCTTAATCTAGTACTACAATTAAAGAATAATAAAGATATCGCTGAAGAATTAAACATTAGTAAAAGAACTGTAGAAGTACATCGCTTTAATTTGATGAAAAAATTGAATGTTAAAAATATTATGGAGCTAAACCAAAAAGCCAATATGTTTAACCTTATATAAAAAGAAAAAGGTTGTTCTTATCGAACAACCTTAATCCATTTTAATAATTAGGGATTGAGATAAAGGGTTTTTACCTACTTTTACTTTCTAGTATTAAGATCCACAACTTCCTAAGTTGTTCCAACCTCCAGATACTCTTTCATATAAAGATCCTTGGAAAGTTACACGAGAACCAACAGCATAGCTTCTTCCACTTACATAAGCTGCAACACCACTACAAATATCTGTACTTGGTGCAGTTCCACATACTCCTAAGTTATTCCAACCTCCAGATACTCTTTCATATAAAGATCCTTGGAATATAACACGAGAACCAATAGCGTAACTTCTTCCATTCACATAAGCCGCAACACCGTTACAATTTACACCACTAGTTGATGGTGGATACATTCTATTAATTCCTTGTATATCTCCAGCTGATAAACCGTCTCTTTGCACTGTGTATGAAGAACCATCTTTCT
>CALDTD010000263.1 GCA_937924345.1 uncultured Flavobacteriales bacterium
AGTTTTGTGAAAAGAAAACTGCTATTAGTGGCTGGAGTTATTCTGGTCGTCGTTTTTTTTATCTCGAATTTAAATACTTGGCTAAGTAAAGACGATTCTTTTTCAACACTAAACAAGCAAGAACATTCAATCTTTCAGGATTCATTACTCCTTACCAAGTATATTGGTGGGGTGCAAATAAACGAAGCTAATCAAATCGAATGGGCAAATAAACTAAAAGCTTGTGGAATGAATACTGCCCAAGTAACTGCCTATGCGAAACAAGGTATTTGGAATACAGAACATATATGGTGGGAAAAAGAAGATTCTGCAAATTTAGTAAACGAAATTAGAGCAATAAAATCGCAAGGAGTTAAAGTAATTTTGGTTCTACGTATAGCATTACAACATGAATATAAAGACAATCCTTTTAAATGGCATGGAATGATTTACCCAAAAACATTGGCTCAAAAAAAAGAATGGTTTAAACGTTATCATTACTGGGTAGAAATGTGGGCAAAGACCTGCGAAAAAGAAGGAGTAGATATTCTGGCAATTGGAAGTGAATTAAATGCCTTAACAGCAACTATGCCTCTTGATAATTTAACACCTACTATGGATTATTTTACTAATAGGCAAAAACAAGAAAAGCACGAGTTTAAAGTATTACCATACCAAAAACAGTTAACTGCAAAAAAAATATGGGAATATGGTGTTCCAATAAACAATAACTGGAAAAAATATATTCAAGCTAAAATTTCATCAAATATAAAATGGTCTAAAGAAGTTTATTATTCAAAAGAAAAGAAAAGTATTGAACTCATAAATAAAGACAGAATTTATTTAGATAGTTGTTGGAGGGGAATTATAAAGAATACTAGAAAACATTTCTCAGGAAAAGTAACATTAGCAGCTAACTTTGATAATTACAATGAAGTTAATTTTTGGGATGAATTAGATTTTATTGGAATAAATGCTTATTTCCCATTAAGAAAAATACGATCAAAAAAACTTAATAACACAGAACTTTACGCAGAATTAATTAATGGATGGAGCAATGTTTTTGAAGATATCACACAATTTAAAAGCAAACAGGGAATTATAGAAAAACCTCTTTTTTTTACAGAATTAGGTTATACGACAAAAGAAAACTGTACAACATCTCCTTGGCAGGGTTACGGATATAGCTTATTAAGCAACAACATAGACTTTGACACCTTAATTATATGGCAAGATTCTAAAGACAAACCCCTAGAGCGAACTCTAGCAGTTGATGCACTTTATGAAATCACTCAAAAAGATAAGATTCCACTAGAAGGTATTTCTTATTGGAAAATGAGTACTCATAACTACCATAAAAAAGATGAAGCTTTTATGTTGCATTTATCTCCAAAACCTACTGATTCTCTCCAAAATACAATTCGTCAGTTTATGCAGCCCAAAAGAAGCAAAGGCTATTACTATATAAAACATTACTTTCTAAATTACTGATCAAAAAAGAATTAAAATAGACATTCATTCTAATTAAAAGGGGAACTTCATTATATTTGTTACTTTATGGCGACAATAAGACAAGAAAAAATTTCTGAATTAATTCAGCAAGAATTAAGTATCATATTTCAAAAAGAAGCTCGAAATATTTGTTTGGGAGCAATGGTAAGTGTAACAATTGTTAGAGTTGCTCCTGATTTATCAATTGCAAAAGTTTACCTTAGTATTTTTGGTTATAAAGATAAAAAAGCTGTTTTAGAAAGTGTAAAAGACAACAAATCTAAAGTAAAATTTGCATTAAGTCAGGTTATAAAAAAGCAGCTTCGAAAGACTCCTGATTTAAACTTCTACCTCGACGATTCGCTAGATTATGCAATGGAAATAGAGCAACTCTTAAAATCGTAAAAAATGAAAAAAGCTTTTAAATTTGCCTTAAATACTATTCCTAGACCAATACTTATTCGTTTAAGTTACGTATTTAAATTTTTCGCTCCTGTTTTCCTAAAAGGTAATAATGTAGAATGTCCTGTTTGTGAAAAAAGTTTTAAAAAATTCTTACCTTATGGGTACAACGACAATCAAAGAGACAATGTACTTTGCCCGTATGATTTAACTTTAGAACGTCACCGATTAATGTGGGTATATCTAAAAACTAAATCTAATTTTTTTACAGAAGATTAAAAAGTAATGCACATCGCGCCAGAGCAAAGTTTTTACAAGTTATTTAGAAATCAAAAGAACCTTGACTATACAACTGGAGATATAGAATCTCCTTTAGCAGACTTACATTTTGACTTGCATAAAATACCTTTGGAAGACAATCAATACGATGTTATTTTTTGCAATCATGTAATGGAGCACGTTGAAAATGACGTAAAATGTATGCAAGAACTTTTAAGAATAATGAAACCTGGTGGTTGGGGAATTTTTCAAGTACCAATAGATAGAACTAGAAACAGCACTTACGAGGATAAAACAATAACAGATCCAAAAGAAAGAGAAAAACATTTTTGGCAATACGATCATGTTCGCCTGTATGGGACGAATTATCCTGATGTTTTACGTTCAGCTGGTTTTGAAGTAGAAGAATATGATTATCGAAAAGAATTAGATGTAGAAACATATAGTAAATATTGTTTCGATGACGGTGAAATGTTATACATTGTTAGAAAAAACTAATGACACAGCAGGTTTTTGATATTGAAAACTTAGATCAACTTGAAAAAGTGGTCTTGGCTATTAAAAATCTTTGTAGTAACAATTCTATATTTATTATTGACGGAGAAATGGGAGCTGGAAAAACCACACTTATTTCTCGAATTTGTAAATCCTTAGAAATTGATGACGATCCCTCAAGCCCTACATATAGCATTGTAAATACTTATAACTCTAAAACATTTGGCATAATAAATCATTTTGATTTTTATCGTTTAAAAGATGAAAACGAAGCAATTGAAAGCGGTTTAGACGATTACTTCTACAATAAAAGTATTTGCTTTATTGAATGGGCAGAAAAAGTAATAAACATAATAC
>CALDTD010000264.1 GCA_937924345.1 uncultured Flavobacteriales bacterium
TATTCGAAAAAAGAAGAAGATGGGACATGGGGAAAACCAACTAATATTGGTTATCCAGTAAATACTCCTGACGATGATTTACATTTTGTAATGTCTGCAAGCGGAAAACATGGTTATTATTCGTCCTATAGAGAAGATGGAATAGGTGGTGACGATTTATATATGATTTCTTTTTTAGGAAAACCTAAAGAACCACTTATGAGTGGTGAAGATAACTTGTTGGCAAGTGTGGCAGCTCCTATTGAGGAAAAAATGATTCAGGCTGAAGTAGAGTTAGAAATTGCTAATAATTTGACTATTCTTAAAGGTAAAATTTTGGACGAGTCGACAAATAAACCTGTAAAAGCAACTATCGAATTAGTAGATAACGAAGCACAAAAGAAAATACTTGTTGTAGAATCTGATAGTAAAACAGGAAGCTTTTTAATTTCTTTACCTGCAGGTAAAAATTATGGTATAGCAGTAAATGCAGAAGATTATTTATTTCATAGCGAGAATTTTGAAATACCTGAGAGTGCTGGTTATTCTGAATTTGAGAAAATAGTTAATATGAAGAAAATAGAAGTAGGAAAGTCGATAGTTTTACGTAACATATTCTTTGATTTAGACCGTTCTACAATTAAACCGATCTCCAAATTAGAATTAGATAGATTAGCTGCTTTAATGACCGAAAATAAAACGTTACGTGTAGAAATTTCGGGTCATACGGATACACAAGGAAGTGCTAATTATAATATGAAGCTTTCAAACAATAGAGCGAAAGCTGTTGTAGATCATTTTGTGAAAGCAGGTTTTGAAGCCAATCGTTTTGAATATAAAGGTTATGGAGAAGAGAAACCGATATTAAGTGATGAAGAAATAAATAAATTGCCTACAAAGCAAGAGCGTAAAGAAGCACATTCCGTAAATAGAAGAACAGAGTTTAAGATATTGGGTTACTAAGAGGTGGCGTATTTCATTCTGTTGATAGACGTTGACGTAACATAAATTCTAATTGATTATTAACACGAATTAAATCTTTGGTTAGTTGTTTGTTTTTTTCTCTTAACTGATAAACTTCAAACGCTTGTTCTATTAAGATTTTAAATTCGTCGTATTTCCATGGTTTAGATATGTACTTGTATACTTTACCTTTATTAATAGCATCAATTATTGCCTGCTTATCAGAGTATCCTGTAATTAATATTCGAATTGCGTCTGGATATTTATCTATTACACTTTGCAAAAATTCTATTCCTGTCATAACAGGCATGCGTTGATCTGTTAAAATAATTTGAATATTGTTATTTGCTAAAATTGATTGTGCTTCTTCAATTGAGTCAGTTATATAAATATTAAAACCTCTTCTAAATGAAGCTTTAAAGGCTCGGAGATTACTTAGTTCGTCGTCTAAGTATAATACATTAATATTAGTTGAAGTTTTCACATTTTAAAAGTACAGAAACAATTTATCTCGGCTAATGTTAAAATTATAATTTTTGATGAATATTCAATTTGTTAGGTTTAACAAATTGAATATGTATTCTAACACTGTTTTTTTGCTGTTAAAACGTGTTTTTAGACTTGACTAAGGTATTCTAAAAGGTTATATTTAGTAAAACCTTAAGAATATGTTAATTTTTAATAAGCAATCTAAATCCGAAGTTTACAAACCTGTTTTTTTCTCATTGAAAGAAAAGAGCGGAAGAACAGAATTAGAGAAGTTTTTATCGAGTAATAAAACTGTAAATGTTTTAGATGAAATTGAAAGCCAGCTTAAGGAGTTAATAAAGTTGAGGTACCCTAAAAGAAAATTAAAAGATGAAGAGTTAGAACTATTAATAAAAAGTCATTTAGCAGGAAAAGAAGCTGAGGAATATGGAGTTTGGGTCTATTACCCTTGGTTGAATAAATTGATTCATTTGTTAGATGAAGATGAATTTGTTGAGGTTAGAACAAATAGAAATCATTACAAAATAACCCCATCTGAAGAAAAAGAATTATTTAAGAAGAAAATAGGAATTATTGGTCTTTCGGTAGGTAAATCTATAGCGTTAACAATAGCATTAGAACGAATTTGTGGAGAGTTAATTTTAGCAGATTTTGATGAAATAGAGCTTTCGAATCTCAATAGGATACAAACAGGGGTTCAAAACTTTGGTGTTAAAAAGACTATCGTAGTTGCAAGAGAAATAGCAGAAATTGATCCTTATTTAAAGGTAACTTGTTTACACGATGGACTTACAGAAGATAATGTTACAGATTTTTTTAACAGCAACAATAAATTAATAGATGTATGTATAGAGGTTTGTGATGGATTATACACGAAAATATTTGCGAGACAAAAAGCCAAAGAGTTAGGTGTTCCTGTAGTTATGAATTCGTCAGATAGAGGAACAACAGACATAGAGCGTTATGATTTAGACCCAAACTTACCAATTTTACATGGCCTAATAGATCATTTAGATTTAACACTGCTAAAAGAGGCTAAGACGAACGAAGAAAAAGTCCCTTATTTATTGCCAATGCTCGGTGTTAAGACTTCGTCTAATCGTTTAAAAGCTTCTATGTTAGAAATACAAGAAACAATTACAACATGGCCACAGTTAGCATCTGGAGTTGTTTTTGGAGGAGGGATTTGTACG
>CALDTD010000265.1 GCA_937924345.1 uncultured Flavobacteriales bacterium
TACATACAGCTTCATCTGCATGTTTTAAATATGATGCGTTTACTTATTTAAAAAAACCACATTATAAATACGACATAATTTTTGCAGACCCACCATACGGAATGGATGGCTTGGATAAAATACCTCAGTTAGTCTTTGAAAAAGAAATGCTAAAAGAGCATGGAACTTTAATTGTAGAACACGATAAGAAAACAGATTTATCTACCCATCCTAACTTCTTGAGAACTAGAAATTATGGAAAGGTTAACTTTTCTTTTTTTGAGTAGCAAATAATTTATTTACCACCTTGCTCTTTCAAGCTTTTATTCCACATTCCATTAAGGTAGTTGTGGTAAAATTTATATTCATCTTTAGCGAAGAAAACTAAATTTCCAATTAAAGCTTCGGTAGTTTTATATCCACTCAAAATAGTTACGCGAACATAGTTTTCATCTAAAATAACATAACTCGGATAAGACAGTTTTCCGTCGAGTAAAGAATGAGCAAACCAATGTGTTCTTCCTCTTGAGTTTGGCGACTTTTTTACAAAAGTTGGGTCAGAATTTACAAAAGTCATGTCGTTGAACATAATTGTATCTGTAGTTTCGGCATCAAACTTAACAGGGTAGTAGTTCGCATTCATATACTGAATAATATTAGGATCTAAGAAGGTAGATTTATCCATTTTCTTACACCAGCCACACCAACCTGTATACAAATCGATAAATACTTTTTTCTTTATACTGTCTTTTGCTCTTTGTTGAATCATTTGATCCCAAGACATCCAATTAATTTTATTTTGTTGCGCTAAATTAAGGTTAGTAAGCCCTATGCAAATTGTTATAATATATAATAGTTGTTTCATTTTAGTTCTCTTTATAAGTTTCAGTATCAATTATTTTACCAGAAGCATCATATTCTTTCCAAGTTCCAATTTTTTGTCCTGCATGATAGTCTCCAACTAGCCATAAGTCACCATTTTTTCGATAGCTTTTAAACTCTCCTTCATACAGTCCATTTTTCCAATCTGTTGTTGATTTTAGTTCTCCTGATTTGTAAAATTCTTTAAAAGTGCCAGATTGCAAATCATTTTTAAATTGACCAACAATTTCTTTTTTTCCGTTTGGATAAAATAACGTTGCTTTTCCTTCTTTTTTTCCTAGTTTATAAGTAGTGATTTCGCTTAATATTCCTTGTTCGTTGTAAAGCCTTAGTATTCCATCTAAGTAACCTTCTTTATAATTTCCTTCTGATCTAATATTACCATTTTTATAATATAATTCTGAAAAACCATCAACATTTCCTGATTTCCAGTTACTTCTTTCTTCTAGTTGACCATTTTCAAAGTACCATTCCCACAAACCATCTCTTAATCCTTCTTTGTAAAAACCTTCACCATATTTATTCCCGTTATTATGATAGGAAACGGACTTGCCATTTAGTTTATTATTAGACCAAAGACTAGAATCTTTTATTATTTGATTTTCATAATATGTAACCCAAAGTCCATTCTTTAAAGTATCATTAACCAAATATCCTTCTTCTTTAATTGCTCCATTTTCATAAAAGTCAACCTGCTTTTCTTCTTTACAAGATAAAATAGATAAACAACTTATGATAAAAATAACTTTCCTCATAAGGTAAAAGTAGATAATTTCTGCTAAGTCTCGAAAGTTGTCGTGAGATAAAATTGCGCTTTGAATGGTTTGTTTTATTTTTGCTTGAAGTTTTAATTATAAAATAATAAACAATAGATATGGGATGGTTTTCTAAAAAAGAGTCAACAGAAAAGAATAAAATAGATTGGAATATCTTAAATGAAGTTTCACAATTAAAGACAATTTCTAATGAGTCTAGAGAGAAACCTATAGCAATTTTTAAGCATAGCACAAGGTGTTCTATAAGCTCTATGGCTAAATCGCGATTAGAAAGAGAGTGGGAGTTAACAGAGGAAGATATAAAAATTTACTACTTAGATTTAATTGCTTACAGATCGGTTTCTAATGAAATAGAACAAGAGTTTGTAGTTGAACATCAATCACCACAGTTATTATTAATAAAAGATGGAGAAGTTACTTATCATACTTCACATTCTGGAATTAGTGCTGCAGCATTAAAACAAAACTTATAATTAATGAATAATAAAAACTTTATTAAGGCTTTTCGAATGGTTGCTTTATTAGAAGGAGTTTCTACATTACTTCTTTTCTTTGTTGCTATGCCAATGAAATATCTATTTAGTTCCCCACAGCTTATTTCTCCTGTTGGGATGGCGCATGGATTATTATTTGTAGCCTATGTGATCTTTGCATTTTTAGCACACGCTGTTTTTAGATGGGATACAAAGACTTTAGTCATTGTATTAATCGCCTCTTTAGTTCCGTTCGGGACTTTTTACATTGAAAAAAAATATTTAAAAAACTTATAACAATAAATTATGTCAGACGATAAGAAAATCATTTTTTCGATGGTGAATGTAAGTAAACATACACCGCAAGGAAAACAAATTTTAAAAGATATTTACCTTTCTTTTTACTACGGTGCTAAGATTGGTATTCTAGGATTAAACGGAGCTGGTAAGTCTACAGTAATGAAGATTATTGCAGGTTTAGACGAGCAGTATCAAGGAGAGGTTGTTTTCTCGCCTGGTTATTCTGTTGGATATTTACCCCAGGAACCAAAATTAGATGAAACTAAAACAGTTAAAGAAATTGTACAGCAAGGAACCCAAGAAATAGTTGATGTTTTAGCAGAATACGAAGAGATTAATAATAAGTTCATGGACGAGGAGATTATGAATGATCCTGATAAAATGAATGACTTAATTGAGCGTCAAGGAAAAGTTCAAGAGCGTATAGATCAGTTAGATGCTTGGGATTTAGATTCTAAGTTAGAATTGGCAATGAATGCGTTAAGAACTCCTGACGGAGATACACCAATTAAAAACTTATCTGGTGGAGAAAGAAGAAGAGTTGCTTTATGCCGTTTATTATTACAAGAACCAGATATTTTATTATTAGATGAGCCGACTAACCACTTAGATGCAGAATCTGTACATTGGTTAGAACAACATTTATCGCAATATAAAGGAACAATTATAGCCGTAACCCACGATAGATATTTCTTAGATAACGTTGCAGGTTGGATTTTAGAATTAGATAGAGGAGAAGGAATACCTTACAAAGGAAATTATTC
>CALDTD010000266.1 GCA_937924345.1 uncultured Flavobacteriales bacterium
GCATAATGTTTTATACTGTTGCTAGTTATTGTTTCAAGATTTTGAATGACATTTTTTTTTGAATTTCGAAAGTCATCAATAATAATTGGTTTAAAACCATTTTCTATAAGTTCTACAACTGTGTGTGAACCAATAAAACCTGCTCCTCCAGTAACAATTACTTTCATTTTAATTGTTTTTTAAAGGCGGTAAAGCCAGTTTTCTAGCAATGACAATCGCATTAGGAAAATATCCTTTAATTTCGTTTTTAAATTGAAAAGCATCTGTTCTACTGTAGAATGCGCCTCCATAGAGATATGTGTTTGGTGCGGCATAGTTCTCTTCTATTGGTGCGTTTGGCTTCAGTTTTAATAAACGATAACGCGCATCTCTTATTTTGGAGTTTTGTTGGCTAACTTCCAGTTGAACTGTATAGCCTAATATATAAGGGTTCTTTTTTAAACTTGAAGTTAAAGAATCTATTCTAGTATCTTGTTTAACTTCAACAATTCCATCTGGTTGACTAAAGTCCAGTTCTTTAATTTGAGCATAATTATTAGAAGGCAAACTTACTTGCTTTGCGCTTTCGGTTTTGCCAGGGAATAAACGCCAGTTTTCTCGATCTTGAGCAGTTAGTTGTATTGTAAATACAACACTTATTATGAAAATTAGAAATCTCATATTCAATTTTTTTACAAAGTAATAGAAAAGTATCAACTTAAGTGTAATTATCGTGCCGTTTTTATCCCCGATAGCTTATTTATAACTCAATAGTTAAGGTTATGTATAGTTTTAAAATGTAAAAAAGCTAGTATAGTTTAATAAAGTTCTATATCAAAACCCATAAAAATGTGCAATAAGTTATTATTCCGATAGGAGCTTCAGTATTTATAAATTAAAAATACAAACCCTGGTTAAAGTTAGTTTTAATCGGGGTTTGTATTAATTAACGTAAGACCTAATGTTAACAATCTAAAACAATAATTATGAAGGTATTAAATATAGGTATTAATTCCCTCTCATTGCAGTTTTAAGCATTGTTTCAATCATATCTAGAGAAAGCATCAAAGAATTTTTATTGCTTTGTTCCATGTTTATTGTAGCTGTAGAAGTGAAAATATTTCCTTTGTTTTTAACCCCAGTAAATTGTACAGATTTATAAGTATCTACAATATCTTTTAGAGGTTTTAATTCGTCTGCGAATTCACTAGGAGCCTTGTCGTAAGTCGTTTTTGGAGTCCAATAAGCAAACATATTGTTTGATTTCATTAGTTTAAGCGCATCCCCATTAATTTGGTTGGATTTAGAAAGTCCATTCCCGTTGTTCGATTTCATAAGATTTTCATCATTAGATACAATTAGTAAATCGTTTTTAATCATGTAAAAAACGTTTAGAGGCTTGGCTGCCCTTTCAGAATATTTAGATTTAGGTTCTTGTAGTTCATAATAATGTCCTTTTTTAGAGATAACATCAGTTTGTTGCATTAACTTAATAATTTTAGCTCTTAATTCTTCATTACCAATAGATGCTATACTTACAAATTCAGGTAAAGTTTCTTGGCGCGTTTCTGTTTTTTCTACACGATTAAAATCCTCATCATAGTCATAAGTGGTGTATTCCATATCAAATTTTTTAATGTCTGTAACAGCAAAAATAAAATCACCTTGAACTAGATTAAATAACTCCTCTTCGTCAAAAAATGTAAAGGCAATGTCTACAGCTGTTCCTATCCATTCTTCGTCTGGAGAAATTGAAGAAAATACAGAGGTGTAAACATCTCTATACATATTATAAGCGTATTTAGGACGAGTTGCAAAACCTGCTATTCCTAATAAATCGTTACCATCAATGTATTTATACATAGATTTATTAAACTTTTTTGAGTTCATTTTCTTTATATCCTTTAAATATTTAGGCCCAACATGCTGTTTCATTTTAGCAACGATTTCACCTTCATTAAAATTTAAAGATCCAAAACTAAAATTATCTTTAAAAAGACTTAAAAAGTTATTGTTTTGAGAATTCATAGATCTTGCCCCAAACATGTTTGTATACAGACTAGCGTTATTTCCAAGTGCATTCATAAAAAAAGTGACTTCACCTTTTTCTAGTTTAGTTTTAGAATAGTTTGAGTTCTTACTCAAAGAATGCTCTGGTTTTATTATGAAAAAATTATTTAACAAGCCTTCAATTTTTCTAGTTTTAGCAGCTTCTTTTTTTAGTTTTTCGGCAGCAAGCCTTTCTTCGTAACTTTCGTAATATTCTTCTTCAGTTTTATTAGTCTCATTATAACTCTTATAATCGTATCGATAAGGAATAGAATAGTCTATAAAAACAACTAAATCTTTATTCCAACCAATTAACATGTCGTCATCAAAGAAATATTCGTAGCTATTTTTTAGTTTAATTAATTTATTCTTTTGATCTTGAGGTATAATACTACTAATAAAACCTTCGAATTTTGCGGCGTCTGATTTGGAAAACAGTAAAGCATTGTGGTTTATACTATCATTCATTCCTACAACGAAATAGTAATCAGAATTATTATTGATACCATAATCAGTACCTTTACTCATTAAAGTCATAAACAGTTTATCTAAAGTTATTTTTGGAGTAACTTTATAATAATTACTATTTTCGTAATTGTATGTTTTTAACTGTGGAGGATCGATAGCTTCTTGACTTCCTTCAAAATTACTTTCTTCTAACTGATCATTAGGGAATTGAGGATCTTCAGGAACTCTAACCTCAATCTCTTCTATAATCTTTTCAACTTCAGCATCACTTACAGTTGTGTTTTCATCTATTAATACTTGTTTGTATTTTTTTAGTAAACGATTAAATTGATTCGAAATACTATCAGAAATAGCAAGCTGTTCCAACCCTTTACTTTTTTCTGAGATTGACACTCCATTAAACTTAACTACCGCAAATTCATTGGTAGGAATGTGCTCCAATAAATTCGTTTGAGCAATAGAAGTTAACTTGAGTAAACCAAAAAAGGTTAGAATTACTAATGAAGAAATTTTCATATATATTAGAATTAAAATTTAAGCAAAAGTAGTTTTTTAATTGTTTTGAGTCACTAAACATACAGCTATATTGAACTTAGATTAAATAACTTTTATAATTGTTAATAAAAATCATTCTACTAATCTGTTTAAGTTTATGAACTTCATTATATATTTGTAATTGAAAATGGCAGAAGAACAATTTATAGTATCGGCTCGTAAATACAGACCTACCACATGGCAAAGTGTAGTTGGTCAGTCAAATATTACAGATACACTACAGCATGCCATTGATACAGGCCATTTAGCTTCTGCTTATCTTTTTTGTGGTCCGCGTGGAGTTGGGAAAACTACTTGTGCACGTATTTTTGCCAAAACAATTAACGAGCAAGATGGTAGTAATGGCGAAGAGGACTTTTCTTTCAATGTATTTGAATTAGATGCAGCCTCGAATAACTCTGTAGATGATATTCGTTCAATAACTGACCAAGTAAGAATACCACCTCAAGTTGGAAAGTATAAGGTCTATATTATTGATGAGGTACACATGTTATCTCAAGCAGCATTTAATGCTTTCTTAAAAACGTTGGAAGAACCACCTCCACATGCTATTTTTATTTTAGCAACTACAGAGAAGCATAA